>JAGHSL010000315.1 GCA_018065885.1 Candidatus Limimorpha equi | reverse complement strand
CGTTTCATGGTCGATAGGCTTTTCGAAATCTTGCTCAAGGCGGGCATGGTGAGTCAGCCGAAACCAAAAGTCGTGGATGCTGCCGATTTCAAGATCTGGATGGACAAGTTCGATGAGCATCTCGACGAAGTCAAGGATGGCGTTTTGGTGCTGACCAATGTGCAGAAACTTCTGCCTAATGGCGATGCCAACGATGTGAACGACCTCGACCGCTTGTTTTCGCGTATGCGCAACCACACCGGCAAGATGCCTTTCGTTTTCATGACCGGTTTGAGTCGTGGCTTGGAGGAGTTCCTTTCCAGCAACCCCGATGCGGCTTCCTTGTTTGAGTTCCGTTTCGCCCTAAAGCCTTTCGACGAAAAGGCCTTGACGCAAATCTGTGCCCTTTCGTTGAAGGAAAAATACAAGTTGACTCTGTCGCCCGAAGCGGCCAAAAAGCTGCAGTCGCATTTCGAATGGCTTTTGCGCAAGGGCGAAGGCACCGAAAGCAATGGTCATTTGGCCGATGCCAAGGCTGAAGAATTGGCGATAAGTGCCTTGAGCAGAGGAAGTCAACAAGTTGACGAGCAAGATATTAAAGGCGAAATATTCGTACCGCGTACCGAAGCCGAGATTTGGAAAGAACTTGATGATTTCATCGGCCTGCAAAGTGTGAAAGACGAGATTCATAAAATCATTGACAATATCAGGGAAACCCAACGCGAAAGCGGTTCCGATGCCAAGTTGCGCATCAGCGACCACTATGTGTTTTCGGGCAATCCCGGAACGGGAAAGACGACCATCGCACGCATCTTTGCCGATATTCTCGGAGCTTTGGGCGTGTTGCCTAAAGGTCAGTATGTCGAAGTGGCGGGCAAGGACTTGATTTCCGATGTGGTAGGTGGCACTGAACGCAATATCCAGGAAGCTGTCGACCGTGCCATGGGCGGCGTGCTTTTCATCGACGAAGCCTACGGCCTCAACGACGGACAGTTTGGCAAGGCTGGCATCGACAAACTGGTGCCGATTTTGGAAAACAGGAAAGGTGAATTCGTGTGTATCGCCGCTGGTTATCGTGATGAGATGAAGGAATTCCTGAAAATGAATCCGGGTCTGCCTTCGCGTTTCAAGAAACAGATTGCCTTCCCCGATTATAACGCCTCCGAGCTGGAACTGATTTTCAGAAGCATGACCCAAAAACGCGGCTTTACTTTCAGCAACGAGGCCGACGAGAAGATGCACATCGAATTCGAAAATATGTATAACCGTCGCAGCGAGACCTTTGGCAACGCCCGCGACGTGCGTAATTTCCTTGATGCCGCCATCGAAAGACGCGGTGTCAGATTGCGCACGATGAGCGATGCTGAGGTTGCACAGGAAGGCAAATTATTGACCTACAACGATATTGCGGGTGAAAGCGCACGCAATTCATTTGATATAAAAGAGGTGATGAAAGAACTCGATGCCTTGGTGGGTTTGGAAAGCGTCAAGGAAAGTCTGAACGACCTGGCCGTCACCATCCGGCGCGAACAGCAGTTGGCGCAACGCAAGAACCGTACACCTAAAATCACCTTGAGCCATTACCTGTTTTTGGGCAAGCCGGGTACGGGTAAGACCACCGTGGCACTACTGATGTGCAAGTTGCTCTGCTCGATGTGCGACATACAGACTGCGGATGGCTTTGAAGGGCCCCGCGACGACCTTGTGTCGCACTTTGTGGGCGAAACGGCATTGAAAACCAAGGAAGTGGTGATGAAAGCCATGGGCGGCGTGCTCTTTATTGACGAAGCTTATTCGCTTTGCTCTGGCGGTGCTGGTGATTATGGTCCCGAGTGCATCAACACCTTGGTGCCGCTGCTCGAAAACCACAAAGGCAAGTTTGTCTGTATTGCCGCTGGTTACACGCGCGAGATGAATGAATTTCTCAACCAGAACTCAGGCCTCAAATCGCGTTTCGACGAAACCATCATCTTTGAAGATTACGATGTTGATGACTTGGAAAAGATTTTCGTTTCGATGGCCACAAAGAAGGAATACATCATCGCTGAGGATGCCGCAGTTGCCATTCACGATTTGTTTGTGCGGGTCTATGCCTCGCGCGACAGGAATTTCGGCAATGGCCGCACCGTCCGCAAAGCCTTGGACAAGGCCGTCAAGAACCTCTCGAAACGCACGGTTTTCGACGATTCGCTCGACGACGATGCCTTGATGACCTTCACTGCTGCCGATATCAATAACATTAAATTAGAGGAGATAATGTGATGAAGTGTCCGTTTTGCAAAGCAATAATTGACGATGATAGCCGCTACTGCGACCAATGTGGCAAGGAACTGCATTTTTGCCCCGAATGCCGTCAGCCGAAAAGAGGAACGGAATGCCCGGCTTGCGGTGCCGATTTGATTTCGGCTGAAGCATTTTTCAATACTGGCGGGACCGAACCTAAGCTTGAACCAAAAGAACAACAAACTGCAAATCCGACACATGAAATGACCATGGTGGGCGACGGCTTTAACCTGAAACTCAAGGAAGGCATCTTTGGCCGAACCCAAGGCATTTATCCCGAGTTTGGCAGTTCCATCTATATTTCCGGCATTCACGGCGAACTGCGTTTCCATGACGGGCAATGGCAAATCCGCGATTTAGGTAGTCGCAACGGCACTTTCGTCAACGGCATAAGGCTTGCGCCTAACGTTTGGACGAATATAAATATTGGCGATCAACTGAAAATTGCAACCACACATCTTACCGTAAAATGACGAAGTTAGAGATTGAAGCCATCAGCGACAAAGGCTTAAAGCGCGACAACAACGAAGACATGATTTCGGTGAGCGGAGTCTTGTTGCGCAACGACAGTTTAACCTTGCCAGTCGAATTTGACGACGACTCCTGTTTTTACCTTCTCCTTGCCGATGGCATGGGTGGCCACGAACATGGCGAACGCGCTAGTCAAATGCTGCTCGAACATCTCAAGGATTTCTTCCTCGTAAATGATTCCAACGAAAAGGATTTTGAAAAGGAAATTTGCGATAGCCTTTTGGCATTCAGTCGTTTTATGAATAATCAAGCTTCGGAGGAAGGACAGATTCGTCCGATGGGTTGCACGCTGACAGGTGTGGTGTGGCTGAAAGGCAAGATATATGTACTGAATGCAGGCGACAGCCGCACCTACCGTTTTCGCAACGGCACTTTGAGGCAACTCACCATCGACGAAACGGAACGCGGCCTTTCGGGAAATCCTGACGACAGCAAACTGTTAGTCAATTGCATCGGGGGCGGTTGTGTGGGAACCTTAACCCTAATTGACATCACTGGGCGTCTTCGCGTTGGCGACCAAATGCTTATCTGTTCCGATGGTCTCACTGACATGGCCACTGACGAAGAAATAGAATCCGTTTTATCGCAAAGCCAGCAGCCCGCCACCGACCTTTACGAACTTGCCTGCCGCAACGGCGGCTCCGACAACATCAGCGTGATTTGCGCAAAGATTGCTGGAGTAATGGACTAATAGTTCCCAATAAATCTATTTCAAATGATTCTGTTCATCGGCCAATATTGCGCCTTTTTTCCATAAATCCTTTGTTTCACTGATTTTTCCCTATATTTGCACGGACAAACAGAAAAATAGAATTTGTAAGTTTATTTATCGAGAAAAAGAAAGTATCATAACATATTATTAACCAAGCATTAACTATTATTTCGCGTTCAAAGAAAAAAGTCCGGAAAACGATTTTCTAACGAATCGGAAATAGTGTTCACGGTAAGTTTCTAAGCTTTTCCGTACACTCCATAAAAATGTTGATGCTCTCACCGAACTGGTGTGAGCTTGACTATATGGAGTGGCGGGTTTCTTTCCGGACTTCCCGTGAACGCGAGTAGAAAAGCCACACCTTTTTCTATGTCCATTCGGGAATCGATTGATAGTGATGCGGAAAACTATCAATCGAAATGGCGACAGGAAATTCTGATTTACATGCTGCTGCAAAAGCGAAGAAAGACGAGTTTTATACCCAGCTTTCTGATATTGAAATGGAACTTAGAAATTACAAACCGTATTTTCAGGATAAAATCGTGTTTTGTAATTGTGATGATCCATACGAGAGCAATTTCTTTAAATATTTCGCTCTGAATTTCAATGCTTTGAAATTGAAGAAACTGATTGCAACCTGTTACAATGGCTCTCCTGTTTCGGGAAATGAGTTGCTTCTTGATTTTGGCGATGAAGTGAATGAACCAAAGAAAATTGCTTATAAGGTTGAAATTACGGAAGTGAAGGATGAAAATGGTGATGGTGCCATTAATTTGGCAGATGTGCAGTACCTTTTGCAGAATGGTAATAATGTCATTACTAGATTGAAAGGAAATGGCGATTTCCGTTCTGACGAATGTGTTGAACTTTTGAAACAAGCAGATATTGTGGTAACAAATCCGCCGTTTTCTCTTTTCCGCGAATACGTTACCCAATTGGATACCTATAATAAGGATTTTATTATCATGGGAAATACGAATACTTTAGTTTGTAAAGAGGTGTTTCGAATGTTTATGCAAGATAGGATTCGTACTGGGTACACGCATTTTAACACAGGAATGTTTTTCTATGTTCCTGATAGTTTTGAAAAATACCATCACATGGAAAATGGCAGGAAAATGGCGCGTGTCTCGACTTCATGCTGGTACACAAACTTGCCAGTGCAAAAACATACGGAGGATTTAGTGCTTTATAAACACTAT
>JAGHSL010000106.1 GCA_018065885.1 Candidatus Limimorpha equi | reverse complement strand
GCGCGCATCACGTTGTCGTAATTGTCCAAAGGCTCGCCCATGCCCATGAAAACGATGTTGCTCAGTGTTTCAAATTCAGGCAGACTGAAAATCTGGTTCAGGATTTCGGCAGGCGAAAGGTTTTTCTGGAAACCCTGTTTGCCCGTGGCGCAAAACAGGCAATCCATCTTGCAACCCACTTGCGATGAGACGCAAAGCGTGGCACGCTCACGGTCAGGAATATAAGCCGTTTCAACGAAATGCTCACCGGCAGGGAAAAGGTATTTTTTGGCATTTATATACCATTTGACCTGTAAAAATTTCATGATAGCCATTAAGTTATGATGGATAATTGACTTAAGATCCTCATCCTTCATCCGTACCACATTTCCCCAAATGTTAAATGTTAAAATGTTAAATCGACCTCCAAAAAAGTGCCGCATTTTGCGTTAAAACGATAAATTGACACTGATTTTCGCGTGCGCGCGATATATATAATGTAATTATGATTAATAGAAAGAAGAGAGAAAGAAGAAAAGTGCAAAATATTGAAATCCATAGTGTTGGATTTTTATTGACGGAGTTTGGAAACGATAAATGTGTGCATTTAACGTTTTAACATCTTAACGTTTTAACACTTTGACGCCCATTCGGAAAAAATATCGTTTTTCATTTTTCTAACTAGGGAATTTTTTTTCTCTAACTAGGGAAATCATTTTTGACTTTCAGAGTGCCCGAAATGTTAAATGTTAAAACGTTAAATGGATGGTCTTCCGACTTCCGTGAAGCCATCGATTTTTCAGTTTACATCTATCACGTTAGGTCAAAAAGTGTATTATTCCCTAATTTTGAATAGTTACTTACAATTTAATTCTGACTACTTACTTATCATCTCTTCACCCTATCCGGGTTTTCGACGATGAATTTGCTCCAGTCGGGCTTGCGCGAAGCCTTGGCTTTCTCGGTGGTGTGTTTGGTGTAGTTCACATCCTTTCCCTTGTCGATGGCATGGCAGACGGCAGCGCCGACGGCATCGGTGGCATCGAAAAAATCGGGGTTTTCGTCGAATTTCAGCATCAGTTGCAGCATTTTGGCTACCTGTTCCTTCGAGGCGTTGCCATTGCCCGTGATGGTCTGCTTGATGGTCTTGGGCGAATACTCAAAAATCGGAATGTCGCGGTAAAGGGCGGCGGCCATGGCCACGCCTTGCGCACGGCCCAATTTCAGCATCGACTGCACGTTTTTTCCGAAAAACGGCGCTTCGATGGCCAGCTCGTCGGGATGGTATTCGTTGATGATTTCCAAAATGCGCTCGAAGATTTTCTTCAGTTTCAGAGCCTGGTTTTCCAGTTTCTTCAGATTGATGACGCCCATTTGCATGAGTTCCATCTTCTTGCCTTGCTCCTTGATAAGTCCGTAGCCCATCACCATGGTGCCCGGGTCGATGCCTAAAATGATTTTTTCGTTTTCCATTTCAGACAATCAGTTTAAGGAAACCTCTTTTTCCAATGCAGCCTTAATAAAAGCATTGATGGAAACACCTGTCTGCTTGGCGATTACAGCAATACGGCTGTGTGTTTCAGGGTTGATTCTGATGTTCAAAACGCCAGTGTAGCTTTTGTGAGCCTCAATGCCCATATCCTTACAATAGTCAAGGTAATCGTCAACAGCTTCGTGAAAAGCGTTTGTAAGTTCATTCACACTTTCACCTTCAAAGTTGACCATGCCATCAATACCTTCGATTTTTCCAAAGAAAACTCCGTCTTTTTCCGAAAAACTGACGGAACCGATAAAGCCTTTATATGATAATGTGTTCATTTTTCGATTATTAAATGAGACCTTTTTGTTTTAATTCTTCTAAAATCTGTTTGAGAGCATATCCTTTTACAATATTTCCGGGATGAGGCTTATGAATCATAATAGGAGAACCCTCTGTATTTTTAAATATTATTCGCGAACCAGATGTTTTCCCTTTCTCGTATTTTTCATAACCGAAATATCTAAGAAGCCTTTCCAACTCACTGAAAGTGAAATCTGTTGGAAGACTTTTAAATCTCTCTATTAGTTTGTCAATAGTTCCCATAAATCATTTTCCGGCGGCAAATGTAACTATTTTTTAGTTACAAACAATGTTTTTCTAATTATATTTGCCTTTCTCTATCATTCGATACTTCTTCCGTAACGCTAAAAAAAATCGAGTTAAGGAAGAAGTATCACACTATATTTGTTCCGTAACGCGTAAAAAATAAGACTTACGGAAGAAGTATCGGTGTAGCGACGTTGCGCGTAACATCTCTCGTTATTTTACCCAAACAGCTCTCCCGCCAATTCATAAACCGTGGCCACTGGCATAATGGCGATATGGAAACGACTGGTGTCCAAGCCTTTGGCGTTGTATTTCGAAATGAAGATTTTCTCAAAGCCCAACTTGTCGGCTTCGGCAATGCGGGCATCGATGCGCGTGACGGCACGGACTTCACCCGAAAGACCAATTTCAGCCGCAAAAGTGTAACCCGACGGAATCGGGATGTCGGCATTCGACGACAAAACCGCCGCAACCACAGCCATGTCGATGGCCGGGTCATCTACACGCAAGCCGCCAGCAATGTTAAGGAAGACATCTTTCGTGGAAAGGCGGAAACCCGCGCGTTTTTCCAACACGGCAAGCAGCATGTTCAGGCGGCGGATGTCGAAACCGGTTGCCGAGCGTTGCGGTGTGCCGTAAGCTGCCGTGCTGACCAAAGCCTGCGTCTCGATGAGCATGGTGCGCTGACCTTCCATAGTGGCGGCAATGGCAATGCCACTCACTTCCTCATCGCGTTGCGAAAGGAGGATTTCGCTTGGATTTGTCACTTCGCGCAAACCGTTGGCATTCATTTCGAAAATGCCCAATTCCGATGAGGAACCGAAGCGGTTCTTGATGGTGCGCAAAATGCGGAAACCATAATGGCGGTCGCCCTCGAATTGCAGGACGGTATCGACAATATGTTCCAAAATCTTCGGTCCGGCAATGCTGCCGTCTTTGGTGATATGACCAATCAAAAACACAGGAACTTGATATGATTTTGCGATTTTGTTCATTTCGGCAGCGGTCTCGCGGATTTGCGTCAGGCTGCCCGCCGTTGCGTCAATATAAGGCGATTCCAAGGTCTGAATGGAGTCGATGACCACGATGTCGGGATTCACGGCCTTGAAATGTTTCAGTATTTCCTGCGTGTTGGTCTCGGTGAGGATGAAGCAGTTTTCGTTGTTGATGCCAATGCGGTCGGCACGCATCTTGATTTGCGTCTGGCTTTCCTCGCCCGAAATGTAAAGCACCTTTTTATCAGCAAGTTGCAAGGCCGTCTGCAAAAGCAAGGTCGATTTTCCAATGCCAGGTTCGCCGCCGACCAAGGTGAGCGAGCCTAACACCAAGCCGCCGCCTAACACGCGGTTCAGTTCCTCGTAAGGCAAAATGATGCGTTGTTCTTTGGCGTTGGTGATGTCTTGAATGGGAACGGGAAGTGTCTGTATCAAATCCGAACCGATGTTTTTCCGCACCGATTTGCTATCTTTCCCCGTCATGACGGTTTCTTCCATGCAAGTGTTCCATGCGCCGCAGGCCGGACATTTGCCGAACCATTTGGGCGATTCGTTGCCACATTCCTTGCAAAAAAACGCTGTTTTCTCTTTTGCTGCCATGATTTTTGTGCTTTATGAGGCAAAAGTACA
>JAGHSL010000184.1 GCA_018065885.1 Candidatus Limimorpha equi | reverse complement strand
AGACTTGCCAGCTGTTCGACTACATCTATGTGAGCGCCGGCGTGCGCGGCCTGCAATTCAAGCTGAAACCCGATGATTTGGTTCAGGCCGTTGGAATGACTGTTGCCGATTTGACGATGTGATTTCCAAACCGTAGACTCCACAGCTGTTTTGACACAAGCATATACGACAAATGACCGTGACGCAGCATTTTTGCTCCATTCACGGTCATTTGCGTTTATAAATGTGAATTCAATTATTTCTTCGTTTTCTCAGCAATCCAATTCCTTGCATTGACGAAAGCCTCAATCCAAGGTGACACTTCATCGTCTTTGCGGTCGTCGGGATAGTAGGCCCACTGCCAAGGCAGGAAGGCACGCTCGAGGTGAGGCATCATGGCCAAATGGCGGCCATCGTTGGAGCAAATGCCAGCCACCGACCAGTCGCTGCCATTCGGGTTGCCCGGATATTCGTCCTGTCCGTAGGTCATCACGATATCGTATTGGTCGCGGTAGCATGGGAAATAGAAACGGCCTTCGCCGTGAGCAATCCACACACCGAGACGACGGCCCGAAAGTGATGAGAGCATCACGCTGTCGTTTTGCGCAATCTCAACATTCAGGAATGCCGATTCAAACTTGTGGGAATCATTGTGCTTCATCACTGGATGTTCCTCATGGTCAGGATAAAGCAGGCCGAGTTCCATCATCAGCTGACAGCCGTTGCAGACGCCCAAACTCAAAGTGTCTTCGCGGGCATAGAAGTTATCGAGGGCTTTCTTGGCCTTTTCATTATAAAGGAATGCGCCAGCCCAACCCTTGGCGGAACCCAAGACATCGGAATTGGAGAAACCACCGACAAAGACAATCATGTTGACATCGGTCAAGTCTTCACGGCCCGAAGTCAAATCGGTCATGTGAATGTCCTTGACATCGAAACCGGCCAGATAAAGTGCGTAAGCCATTTCGCGGTCGCCGTTATCGCCCTTTTCGCGGATGATGGCAGCCTTGATACCTGACTTCTTGCGGCGGTGCATATCAATGCCCAAATCTGCAGCTTTGCCAGTGAAATCACGGCCAAAACTGTAATGCAGGTATTGGTTCTTGTAGTTCTGGAAACGTTCCAAAGCCTTGCGTTCGCCGCTCTGCTTTCTGTCGAGCAGATAGGACGACTTGAACCACAGATCGCGCAAAGCATCAATATCGAAGGTGCGGAGATGACCTTGATGGTCAATGACCAATTTGCGGACTTTGGAAAGTGTACCGATTGCATTGAACTTCACGCCAGCCTCACGCAACATTTGGCGGGCAACGCCATCGTTTTTCACTTGGATAACGACAGAAGGTCTTTCGCAGAAGAGAACCGCGAACAAATCTTCCTTGTCGAAATCCCTGAGGCTGATGTTCATGCCGCCTTCGGTATTGGCGAAATTCATTTCCAACAAGGTGGTAATCAAGCCGCCAGCCGAAATATCGTGACCTGCAAGCACCAGACCTTCTTCAATCAGACGCTGAATGGCGTTGAATGCCTTTCTGAAATAGGCCGGACTCTTCACATCAGGCGTAACCTGACCCACAGCACCGAGAGCCTGAGCAAAACTGCTGCCGCCCAAATTGAAGTCATCTTTTGAGAAGTCGATGTAAAGCAATTCGGAGTTTTCGTCTTGTTTCACAACAGGGCGGATGGTCTTGCGGACATTGCTCACCTCGCCAGCAGCCGAAACGATGACCGTGCCTGGAGCCACAACCTTTTCGCCATCAGGATATTTCTGCGTCATGGAGAGGGAATCCTTACCCGTCGGGACATTGATGCCCAAAGCCACGCAATAGTCGCTCAAAGCCTTCACAGCCTGATAGAGGCGTGCGGTTTCGCCTTCCTGCTTGGCAGGCCACATCCAGTTGGC
>JAGHSL010000326.1 GCA_018065885.1 Candidatus Limimorpha equi | reverse complement strand
TTCCTTTGAATAAGATCCGCAATTTGGCAAATTAATATTGATGCTTACACTATTCATTTTAAATCACATTTGATAAGGCAAAAATAACAACTCTTTGTCAAGAATTAATATTAAATCTCAAATATTTTATCGTCAGGCCTTGGTCAAGCCACATCTGTTCGTAGAAAGTCCGGATGGATTTTACTTCCAAATCATCGTCATTGGCATAAAGGTCATCATAATTGTAATACAGTTTAAGTCCCTGTTTTTCAATTACATCATGCAAGGTAAACTCATACATGATAGGACTATCGGTTTTCAGGTTCAGGATGCCGTCAGGAGTAACGATTTTACGATAACGCTCCAGAAATTCGGGCGAAGTCAGGCGGTGACGGGCATTGCGTTCGCCATCGCCAGGATGCGGGTCAGGGAAAGTGACCCAAATTTCGGCTACTTCATCTTTTCCGAAAAAATGCTCAATCTGGTCGATGCGGGCGCGGATGAAAGCCACATTCTTCAAATCCTCCTCATTCGACTGCTTGAGGCCGCGCCAAATGCGTGCGCCCTTGATGTCGACACCTATATAATTTATGTCGCGGTGAGCGCGAGCCAAACCAACGGTGTATTCGCCCTTGCCGCAACCCAGTTCCAGCACAATCGGATTGTCGTTATGGAAAAAATCCTCGTGCCAACGGCCCTGCAAAGGGAAACCCTCCCCCATAATGCGCTCGTAGGAGTATTCAAACAAATTGCCGAATGTCTTGTTTTCGGCGAAACGTTCCAGTTTATTCTTTTTTGACATGTTTTTTAGTTATCAGTTATCGGTTATCAGTTTTCAGTTATCAGTTATCGGTTTTCAGTTTTCAGTTTTCAGTTTCCCACTTCAACACTTTCAACTTTCCACTTTTTCAACAAAAAATCACTTTGCAACCATAATCCAAGCCTTGCTGTCCGAATTTTCCTTTATCTCTTTCAAAGCAAGTTTCGCTTCTTCCATGGTCTGATATTTCCCATAATACACATCCCAAAGTTTGCCGCGTTGCTTCACAAATGCCGATTCATAGCCTCTATCTTTCAACGAATTAGCTAAACGGGTCGCATTTTCTTCCGACGAGAAACATCCGCCGACGATGAATATCCTGGCTTCTTCAGCTGGTGTTTCCGCAACCGTTTGGGTTTCCGTAGGCAACTCCTGAAGCTGCTCAATCTGCGTAGGCACGGTGTCTGGCAGAACATCAACTGTATCATTCACGATGTTATCCGTTACCGAAAGCGTATCAGCCACTACAGTATCCAAAACGGCAGGCTTTTCAATCGGTTTTGTTGTATCAACAGCAACCGTAATCGGCTCCTCATTACCAAACCACCTGTTGAAATCTATCTTTATGATTCTGAAATAATTAAGCAAGAATATCGCAGCGGCTAAAGCTAAAATGGATAGCAATATCCACAGCCATGCAAGATGGCGTTTCGGCTTTTCATCGTCCTTATGAACCTCTTTTCTATCGACCGTCATCGGCGTATTCTTGTCTTTTTGCTGCTGCTCGATTTCGGTCTTGATTTCTTCCTTGGTCTTCGATTGGAACACGGGAACCGCCGTAAAATCACACAATCCGAAAGCATCAGGGTTACGGTTGACCGACTTATCCTGTTCAAAATCAATCTCCTGCATTGCATTAAACGATAATGTGCCAAGGCCTGGCAAATCCACGGTCTTGCCCGTTTTCAAGTTGCTGAAACAATCGTTGACAAATATCAGCACCAATTTACGCGCTTCCTCTATCGGAACATTGTTGACGGATGACAAATAACTGGCTAACAAATCATTATCCTCACGTCTATTGGCATCAAACGCAATGTTGGCCGATGGCTGGCAGAACTGATGCGTAATCACATTGACATTGGCCGAACCCATTTCGCGGACAAACGCCCCCAAACCAGGAACAATAACGAAATCGTTCTGGAAAAGGAGGTCGGATATGGATTCTGCAATGGTGAGCATGAGGGATGTTGAGTTGTTGTCTGTTTATCTGTTGAATTGTTTATTTGTTGTGGTGTTTTTTGTTTAATTGTTGCCGCTCGCTGAGCTTGTCGAAGCGATGAAACGATTACTTTAGATTATTCAAAATGATTCATTTCTGAAAAAGCCTCAGCCTTGGCAATGTCAGCCGGCACATCAATGGAAACGTTTTCCGCCTCGGTGATGCCCATTCTGATGCTCAGGCCATTTTCAAGCCAACGTAACTGCTCCAACGATTCGGAAGTTTCAAGTCGTGAAGCAGGCATGGCGGCCACTTGGCGAAGTGTTTCCGCTTTGTAGGCATAAATGCCGATATGTTTGTAGAAAATGCCTTTTCTCATCCAGTCGTCATGCTCCACATTACGCATGAAAGGCATGGGATTTCTGCTGAAATACAAGGCATTACCTTTGGCGCTCATCACCACTTTCACCGTATTCGGACTGAAAAGTTCGTCAGCCGAAACAATGCGTTTGGCCAACGATGCGAGACAAACGCCATCCTCCTGCATCAAATCGCACAGCATATTGATTTGCAGTGGATTGATAAAAGGCTCGTCGCCTTGGATGTTGACCACGGCATCGAAATTTTCTTCCATCAAATCAAGTGCCTCACGACAACGGTCGGTGCCGCTACGGTGATTCGGGTTGGTCATTACATAACGTCCGCCAAACGACATTACTTCGTCAGCAATGCGTACATCGTCTGTAGCCACGACAACTTCGTCAAGTTTCGACTGCAAAGCCTGTTCATAGACGCGTCTAATCATGGTTTTCCCTTTAATCATAGCCAAAGGTTTGCCAGGGAAGCGCGTTGATGCGTAACGTGCCGGAATGATTCCTAAAATCTTCATATTCAAAATAATCCGTTAAGTGTTGCTTCAATACCTTCAATGATCTTGCTTAAATCTTCTGGATTTTCAAGCTCGATATCGTCGGTGTCGATAATCATCAGTTTGCCAGCAGAATAATTTTTGATCCATTCTTCGTAGCGGTCGTTCAGGTTGTTCAGGTAACTGATGCTGATGGACTGCTCATAATCACGGTTGCGCTTGGCGATATGCTTAATCAATGTCGGCACTGATGCGCGAAGATATATCAGCAAATCAGGAGCTTGCAAAAATCTTGTCATCAATTCAAACAGCGACTGATAATTTTCGTAGTCGCGCGTTTCCATCAAGCCCATAGAATAAAGGTTTGGCGCAAAGATTTTCGCATCTTCATAAATTGTGCGGTCCTGAATGACGTTTTTGCCACTGTTTCTGATGTCCATCACCTGACGGAAACGGCTGTTGAGGAAAAAAATCTGAATGTTGAACGACCAACGTTGCATGTCCTCGTAGAAACTATCGAGATACGGATTGTGGTCAACTTCCTCAAAATGAGGCGTCCAGTTGAAATGCTTGGCCAAGAGCTTTGTAAGCGTCGTTTTGCCAGAGCCAATGTTACCAGCTATAGCGATATGCATGTGAATTTTTGATTTAAATCAGATTGCGAAAATACGGATTTTTCCTTAAAAAAATCATTTTGGAGCTTTCTTCAGGAAATAAATCGCCAATCCGCAATACAGAAAGTTCGGAATCCAGGCCGCAATTGCTGGCGGAACGTTGCCTGCAATGGCAAAGGCTTTCGTAAACGACATGAAAAGGATGTAGGAAAACGCAATCACAATGCCCAAACCCAAATGCACGCCCATGCCGCCTCTCACTTTTCGGCTCGACAAAGCCGTGCCGATGAAAGTCAGAATCAGGATGGCAATCGGCGAGGCAAAACGCTGGTGCATCTCAAACTGATAATCCTTCACGCCTTCCAAACCTTTCTCTTTCATGTTGTTAATGTGTCTGTTCAGCTCAAAGAAATTCATTTCCTCAAAATCTTCCTTCACCTGATATAAGTCAGAAGCCATAAGGCCAAACGTGGTGTCTTTTTCTGCGCCCTGCACAATGTATTCGTTGTCGCCATCAATGAATCGTTCAGTGTAATCCTTGATTATCCATCGGCCTGGCGTAAGCGAATCGCTTTCAATGACATCCGACAACATCTTGTATTTCAGTTCATTGTCGTCATATTTCTCCCACGAGAACCGATAACCTTTATGAGAAAAAGCGTTGTAGGTTTCCACATAAACATATTCGTTTTTCCCAATTTGAAGATGTATGTTTCTGCCTCCGCCCCGAAACAGGTTTTCCATATATTCGTTTTTAAATTCACGTCGCAAGACATTTGTCTGGGGAATAAGGAAATTGCTGAAATACAACGACATGCCAGCAAGCAACAGGGCGGCAACCAAATAAGGATAAAGGAATCGCTTGAAACTGATGCCGCTGCTCAGAATGGCAATGATTTCGGTATGACCTGCCATTTTGGAGGTGAAAAAAATCACCGCGATAAACGTGAAAAGGAAAATAAATAAGTTGATGAAGTAAGGAATGAATGGTATATAGTAATGAAATACAACATCTTGCCACGAAGCATTATGCTTGATGAAACTGTCAACATTTTCCGAAAGGTCGAAGATAATGACCACAACGATCAATAAGGAAATGGCAAAGAAAAACGTGCCAATATATTTCTTAAATATGTATTTATCAATCAGTTTCATTACAATCGGGTTGTTACTTTAACGAGCATGGCATCACGCCATTCGGCGAAATCGCCAGCCAAAATGTGTTTGCGGGCTTCGCGCACCAGCCACAGGTAAAATCCAATGTTGTGCAGACTTGCAATCATCGGGCCGAGCAGTTCGCCCGCAATGAAAAGATGACGCAAATAAGCCCTCGTATATTGTGCATCCACGAAAGTATCGCCATTCGGGTCGACAGGCGAAAAATCGTATTTCCACTTTTCGTTCTTCAAGTTGATGATGCCTTCCGAAGTGAAAATCATTCCGTTACGACCATTTCGGGTCGGCATGACGCAATCGAACATATCCACACCACGCGAAATGCCTTCCAGAATGTTGGCCGGTGTTCCGACGCCCATCAAGTAACGCGGCTTGTCTTTTGGCAGAATCGCATTGACCAGTTCTATCATTTCATACATTTTCTCAGTCGGTTCGCCAACTGCCAAACCGCCAATGGCATTGCCATCGGCATTTTTCGAAGCAATGTACTCCGCTGATTTTTCGCGCAAATCACGATAAACGCAGCCTTGGACAATCGGGAAAAGTGACTGGTAGTAACCGTATTTTGGCGCCGTTTCAGAAAAACGTTGCACGCAACGGTCGAGCCAACGGTGCGTGCGCTCCATCGACTGCTTGGCATAGTTGTAATCGGAAGTGCCGGGGGCACATTCATCGAAAGCCATCATGATGTCGGCCCCGATGCTGCGCTCAATGTCCATCACGCGCTCAGGCGTAAACAGATGTTTCGAGCCATCAATATGTGAACGGAATTCAACGCCCTCCTCTTTCATCTTGCGGATTCCCGTCAGCGAAAACACCTGAAAGCCACCGCTATCTGTCAAAATCGGTCTGTCCCATCCATTGAATTTGTGCAGTCCGCCAGCGGCTTCCAGCACATCCAAACCAGGACGTAGATACAAATGATAGGTGTTGCCGAGGATAATCTGAGCCTTCACCTCATCTTTCACATCACGGATATGGCAGGCTTTCACCGAGCCCACTGTTCCGACGGGCATGAAAATAGGTGTCTCAATCAAGCCGTGGTCGGTCTGCAAGAGACCAGCGCGTGCCGAACTTTTCGGGTCGTTTGTGGCTATCGTGAACTTCATCTGATTCATTATGCCGCAAAGTTACAAATTTTTCCACTCGATTTTGGCATATTTCACGCCAATAGGGTTGCAGTCCTGCGAACTGAAGACCGTCTCGCCATTTTGGATTTCATATTCCGCCTTCACAAAATGGAACCGATCCAAACCGACAGGAATCTGTTCAAATTCAAACACATAACGCACTGCTTCATCAATAGGCAATGTCTTTTCCTGATAGCCGTTTTCCACAAAAGAACCTTCAAAAAGATTGCCTTTCAAATCGACGGCACGCAGGCATGGATTTTCACCGCAATTTTTACCAAAAGCAATCATTACAGAATCGTTTTTGGCCGTAGCCTCAACCGTCACGCTCACTTTGCCCGTCAACGAATCACCGACACATGATACGTAAGAGAATGCCAAAAACGGATAAATCTTGCCGTCAACGAGCATAGTCGTTTGGCTAAAAATGGCTTCGGCTTTCTTTCCTGCTTTAGGAATGACAACCTGTTTTCCATTGGCCGACTTGGCTTGCATGCTGATGTTTTTCGATTGGGCGAAGCCGCTTGTCGACACAAGAAATGCCACGAGCATCACAAATACTGATTTCTTCATTGCAATTTCATTTTAGGCTGCAAAAATAAGCAAAATCTTTCCTATCTTTGCATTTCTATTAAAAGGAGGCAATCGTGCATATTGATTTTTTCTTCAACAGATTGAGTTTCATCGTTTTATTATGCTTCGGCATAACATTCATCATACAAATAATCTACCATTGGTGCGTGTTTTCCAAACTGGCTTTCTACAAAAAGAAGGACAAGACCAAATCCGACGACCAATTGGAACCCGTTTCGGTGGTGGTTTGCGCCCGCGACGCCTACGAGTACTTGCAGGACTTGGTTCCCGTGCTGCTCACGCAGGATTATCCCGACTACGAAATCGTCATCGTCAACGACTGCTCGGAAGATGAAACCGATGAATGGCTGAAAGACATTGAACGCCGCGAGCCGAAAATCAAGCCCGTGCAGTTGCGTCAACACCTTAACTTCTTCAATGGCAAGAAGTTCCCGCTTTCGATGGGCATCAAATCGGCCAAAAACGACTTGATTGTTCTCACCGACGTAAACTGTCTCCCGACCAACAGCCAATGGCTGCGCAGCGTGGTACACAGCTACGGCAACAACACGGAAGTGGTCATCGGCTACAGTCCATACTTTAATAAAAAAGGTGTCTTCAACAAAATCATGCGTTTCGATGCCGTGCAGTATGCCATGCAATATCTTTCGGCAGCCCTCAACAAACATCCTTACATGGGCATTGGAACGAATTTGTCGTATCGTAAAGAATTGTTTTACAGGCATAAAGGATTTACTTCACATTATACGACTTCCGTCGGCGACGATGATTTGTTCGTCAGCCAAGTGGCAAAAGGCAAAAATACGGAAGTCCTCATCGATGCCGAAAATGCCATTCTGACCACGCCGCCGCACAAGTTCGGGATGTGGGCTCACATCAAGAGCAGCCGCTATTCTACCATTCCTCAATACGATGTGAAGGCAAAGGCCTCGTCGGCACTGTTCACATGGTCGCATTTCCTTTTCTATGCTTCATTTATCGCCTTGATGCTGCTGAAACCTGCTTTCGCCTTGTCAATCGGAGCCGTGTATTACATCCCGATTCTGGTTTTCTTTTTCCTCCTGCGTTACGGCTCGCAAATGATTATCTATCATGGAGCAACGAAGCGCCTTGGCGAAAAAGGTCTGTTGCCAGGTCTTATCGTTTACGATTTGCTTTTCGCTTTCCTTACGCCAATCCTTAGGTTAATGGGCAGAATGAAAATCGGCGTGGAATGATTATTTTTCCTCTTCAAGCCTTGCAATAAGGCCGTCGTATTTTTGCTTCATGCTGCTTCTTACAATTTTCCAAGAAAAGAAAAACAAAGCGACAATGACAAGCATGACAGCAACAAAAATCCAATGCCAGGCAAAATCTTCCATTTCAAGGACATTAGCGAAAATCAACACAAACACACACACCAATGGTGCTGAACAGCATAAAATCGAGTTCCATTTTTTTGCTGTTTCCAATTTCTGAGCCAAATCGGCGAGAGGATCCTTCTCAGCATTGACCGATTTCAAGATTCCATGCCAAAGCAACCCTGAAACGAAAAAAAAGACGACAGCAATGCCAATGGCAATCATATCTGAAGTCTTGAAAAGACCAGCGGCAAAATACAACAGCGCAAATGCCACAACAAGAATAGGGAGCATGACAAAAAGGGCAATCCTAATTCCTGTCAAATCGGTTTTCACCAATTTTGCAACATTGTTACGCAATTCGGTTTCGGTATAAGTTCTTTCCTGTTCCATAATGCAAATATTTATAAATCTGTTTGTTGAAAGTTTTCCAATTGTGAAACCATATCATCAAAATCATTGTCAGCTCCATTACGGCTGCGCAAAAAAAGTTTATAGGCTACAAAAATGATAAAAGCGTCGAGCACTCCAGCAATGCATGATTTGAAAAGGGAGCCACTGCCTCTGAAAGCAATCAGGACTGGCCAAGCCAAAAGGCAGACAAAAATTAGTCGGATTACAATCTTCTCCCGTTTCTTCAACACTTTCATCCGATTGGCAATTTCTTGCAATGAATCGTTCTGAAAATCAATGGATTTTATTGTTCTGCAACGCATAATGTTTGCCAGAGCTAATAAGACACATAAGATGCCAAACAAAATCATTTCCATCAAATGATGGCAGCATGCGTATTCATAATAACACAAAAACAGCAGTAATGGCACACCTATTATAATAGCAAATTCGCTTCTCAAGCGCAGCTTATTCAAGTATGATTCAGCATCTTCGCGCAATTCCGCTTCGGTGAGTTTTTCCTCCTCTTCCATGGCATAATGTTTTATGGGTGCAAATATAAATGAAATTATTGATTCATTTGCAGTAATTTGCATCTCCAAACAAAAAAGGCCGCCTCAACCGAGGCAGCCTTTTTCCATCGTAAAAAATTTCTCTCGTTGTAACCGTTTACTTGGCAAAACTCACGGCGCGAGTCTCACGAATGACGGTGATCTTAATCTGACCCGGATAGGTCATTTCAGTCTGGATTTTCTTTGAAAGGTCGTATGCAATGCGGTCGGCATCGGCATCGGTTACCTTGTCGGCGCCAACGATGACGCGCAATTCGCGGCCAGCCTGGATAGCATACGTCTTGACCACACCCTGGTACGACATGGCCATTTCCTCCAACTTGTTCAAGCGCTGGATGTAAGCCTCGACCACTTCGCGACGGGCACCCGGACGGGCACCTGAAATGGCGTCGCAAACCTGAACAATAGGCGAAATAAGGTTGTCCATTTCGATTTCGTCGTGGTGAGCACCGATAGCGTTGCAAATGTCAGGCTTTTCCTTGCACTTTTCAGCGACTTTCATACCCAAGATAGCGTGTGGCAGTTCCTCTTCGTTTTCGGCAACCTTACCGATATCGTGGAGCAGACCGGCGCGTTTGGCAGCCTTTGGATTCAGGCCGAGTTCGGCAGCCATAGTGGAGCAGAGCTTAGCCGTTTCCACTGAGTGCTGCAGCAGGTTCTGACCGTAAGAAGTGCGGTATTTCATGCGGCCCACCATCTTGATAAGGTCAGGGCTGAGGTTGTGAATGCCGAGGTCGATGACAGTACGTTTACCCGTTTCGATGATTTCCTGTTCGACTTGCTTTTCAACCTTGTGAACCACTTCCTCGATACGTGCAGGATGGATGCGGCCATCGGTGACGAGCTTCTGCAATGAAAGACGTGCAATTTCACGGCGAATCGGATCGAAGCCGGAAATCAGGATAGCGTCAGGGCTGTCGTCGATGATGATTTCAACGCCGGTAAGCGATTCAAGGGCGCGGATGTTGCGGCCTTCACGGCCAATGATGCGGCCCTTGATTTCATCGTTTTCGATGTTGAACACGCTGACCGTGTTTTCGATGGCGACTTCGGCAGCTGTGCGCTGAATGGTTTCGAGGACGATTTTCTTTGCCGTCAGGTTGGCGCTCAGCTTGGCATCTTCTGTGATTTCCTTCACGTAAACCATAGCCTCGGCCTGGGCATCTTCCTTGACAAGTTCAATCAGCTGGTCCTTAGCCTCTTTTGCCGAAAGACCTGAAATGGATTCGAGCTTCTTCGATTCCTCGTCATAAAGGGCATCGAGTTCGGCCTTGCGTTTTGTCAGGTTTTCCTGCTGGCTGTCGATGCGTTGCTGTGCCGACTGCACTTCCTTAGCCTTGCGCTGAACTTCCTCCATTTTCTGGTTGGCGTTCTGCTGAAGCTGGTTCACACGGTTTTCATTCTTTTGCAATTCGCGTTTCTTTTCATTGGTGGTCTTTTCAAACTCGTTCTTCATTTCAAGGAATTTCTCCTTGGCCTGCAAGATGCGTTCTTTCTTGATGACTTCAGCCTTTTCCTTGGCTTCTTCAAGATAAGCGTCGGCTTCCTTGGTGACAGCCTTGCGCAAAAGTGTTGATGTGACGAAATAACCTGCGGCGAGGCCCAAAACCAAAGCCCCGACTCCAATGATAATGAGTGTTGTTGTGTTGATTGTGAGTAATAACATTTTACATTTGTTTTACCCGACAAAAAGAAGACAAATAAAAGAAACTGTCTGCCCTAAGGGATATGATAAACCCTGTTTGAATACGCTTTAGGCACTGTGATGCGCGAACGTCCACCGGCATGTGAATGCTTCCCCGAAGGGAATGAGGCCTGTTTTTACAGAGCACAAGTTAACCCATTGATGTTTAGAATTGTGTTGAGTTTACATGATGCGATGGACAGACAGATTCTAGTCTTTCAAAGAACGTTGAGTTTTATCTCGTTGTTTTACAGCGTTATAATTGCTCATCGAGCAAGTCTTTCAGTTCATTCAGCTTGCGTTCCAAATGTTGACTGTCGTAAGATAGCTCGGATTCATATTTCACTGCGGAAGTGGCAAAATGCAAGGCAGTCATTGCCAGAATGTCCTGCACATCCTTGAAAGTGTAGTGCCTCGCGTATGATTTCACCATCTCATTGATCATTGCGACGGCTTTGCGCACTTTTCCTTCATCGGCGCGGGCAACCGTAATCTTGTAGGCCTTCTCCATGATGGTGATATTGAGCTGTATTTCATCCATCTCGCCGATTTATTTATTATCCGGACTATTCCTTACTGTTCAAAATCGAAACGCATTGGTCAATCTCCCGCACAAGACTCTTGATGAGTTTTCTTCCTTCTTCTATTTCTTCCTCGTTGCCGAGTGCGTTAACAATAGTACTTTTATTTAATTTATCCTGCAACTCCATGTTGGCCTTGACAAGCGTCAGATTTTCGTTTCTAAGTGCTTCGTTTTCAGCCTCCAATCTTTTGTTTTCATCGGCCAACTGATTTTTCACACCAATCAACTTCCTCAATTTTACCTCGATTTCGGTTAATATGATGTTTGTATCGGCCATTCGACAATTGACTTTGGAATTGTTTTGCAAAAATAGAATATTGTTTCGTTATGGGCAAAGGTTTTTCATTTTTTTTCTAATTTTACGCGATTTTTAGTCTTGTTTACAATGAAAAAAGCATTCTTATCCATGATGATTGTAGCTGCACTTGCAACCGCCTGCACCCCAAAAGAAACCACATTGACATTCCTTGAATCGACTGATACTCACGGCAATTTCACTGATTTCGGCAACGATGCCGCGTTCATCAATCAGATGAAAGCCGAGTTAGGCGAGAACCTCATTTTGCTTGATGGCGGCGACAACATGCAAGGCACAACTTTCCAATATTGCGCCAACCAAGACGCTGGAAAACGCAACCCGACTTCGGAATTTCTGAATTATTTCCCATACGATGCGGCTTGCGTCGGCAATCACGACATCGAAACCGGAAGAAAGGTCTTCGACCGCGTTTATTCCGAGACAAAGGTGCCGATTCTTGCCGCCAACGTCATCGACGAATCAACGGGCGAGCCTTATTTCACTCCTTATATTATATTGAACCGCCAAGGTTGCAAAGTCGCCGTGTTGGGACTGCTCACGCCTTACGTCGTGACTTGGGTGCCCGACCGTCTGCGCCCCGGCTTGCGTTTCGACCAGTTGGAAGAAGCCGCCGCCAAATGGGTGAAAATCATCAAGGAAAAGGAAAATCCCGATTTGATGGTCGGACTTTTCCATTCGGGTTGGGAATTTGCCGAACAAAACCTGCCCGAAGGCACACCGCTTGGCCGTGAAAACGCCGTGAAATGGGTGGCTGAGAATGTGCCGGGCTTCGACCTGATTTTCTACGGTCACGACCACAGAGCCAATGCAACAACCATCACCAACATTGCAGGCGAAAAAGTGTATGTGCTCAATTCGGGACAACGCGCCAAAGGTCTTGCAAAAGCCGAAGTCACTTTCAGGAACCACAAAAAGTCGAAAATCAGCATCGATCTGATTTCGACCGAAGACCAGGAACCCGATGCCGATTTCGTCAACCTTCTCCAGCCTTACCTTGAACGCGCCGAAGATTATCAAGACAATGAAGTAGCCGAACTGCCGGTGACAATCAACAGCAGCGATGCGCTCAACGGGCCTTGCCTTTGGGTCGACGAAATTCACCGCTGCCAGTTTGAGACGGTCGAAAAGGAAGGCATTCATGCCGACATCTCCTTTGCTGCGCCACTTGCGGCAGGCAAAACCATTGAGGCTGGTTTGCTCACGGTGAAAGATTTCTTCACTTGGTATCCTTTTGAAAACTCGCTAGCGGTCATGGCCATGACTGGTAAGGAAGTGAAGGATTTCCTTGAATACGCTTACGAAATGCAGAATCCAATCTATAACTTCGATTCGGGCGCAGGAATCCTTTACGAAGTGACCGATCAAGCACCGCGGGGCGAACATATCAACATCATCAGCATGGTCGACGGCACACCTTTCGACTTGGAAAAAACTTACAACGTGGTGATGAATTCCTACCGCTCGATGGGCGGCGGCAACCATTTCATGAACGGCTGCGGCTGGCAACAAACCGACATCAAAGACCACGTCGTCTGGCAAAGTGACCGCGACCTGCGCTCCATTTTCATCGACTGGGCAAGACAAAAAGGAACTTTGGATAGCGAACCATTAAATTGCTGGAAAATAAAGGAATAAGATGATAAAAAATCGTTCAAAATTGTTCAAAATGCCGAGTTGAAAAATCCAACTTTTGAACAATTTTTGAACGCGCGAAGCGCATTTTAATCATTTATCAGAAAACAAGTTTCAAATGAAAGAAGATTTCTTATACTACCTTTGGGAAAACAAACTGATTGACGGTGAATTGTTTACCACATCGGGCGAACCAATAACTGTTTTCGCTACAGGTTATCGCAACACCGATTCCGGCCCTGATTTTCTGGAAGCGAGAATCAAGATTGGCGAAAACACCTGGGCGGGACATGTCGAAATTCACGTCAAGGCCTCCGATTGGAACCGCCATCAGCACCAAAACGACAAAGCCTACGACAACGTGATTCTGCACGTCGTTCACGAAAATGATTTGGCGACATCGGCCATTCCCGTCTTGGAACTGAAAGGTCATTTCGACATGGCTTTGTATGATAACTATCAGCAGTTTATCGCGGCAAAAGGCTGGATTCCTTGCGAAAAATCGTTGGCAACGGTGCAGAAATTCACCATGCTTTCGTGGTTAGACAACATTCTGGTCGAGCGTTTGGAACAGAAAGCCGAGACCGTCGAGAAAATCTTGGAAGCCAACACCTACGACTGGGAAGATGCGCTCTTCAAACTTTTGATGCGTTATTTCGGTCTGAAAGTGAACAACGAAGCCTTTGAATATCTCGCTACCATTCTGCCTTTCAAGACCTTGCTCAAACACGCCGATAACCCCCTGCAAGTAGAAGCCATGCTTTTCGGCTGCGCCGGTTTCCTTGAAAAAGACTTTACTGAGGAATATCCGCAACTGCTGAAACGCGAATACAAGGTGATGAAAGCGAAATTCAACCTGCTGACCATGCCCGAAGAACGCTGGAAATTCATGCGTATGCGTCCCGGCAACTTCCCGACCATCCGCTTGGCACAATTGGCCACGATGATTCACGAAAACGGCAGCGTTTTCTCCAAAATCCTGACGGCAAGAAACACCGATGAAGTAAAAAGGCTGCTTGAAGTGGAACCTTCGGAATACTGGTTGACACATTACCGTTTTGAAACACCATCGCCGAAACGCACGAAACGCTTAGGCGATTCGACCGCCGAAATATTGATTATCAACGCAATAGTTCCGCTTTTATTCTGCTACGGACAACTGCATTACGACGAGACACTTTGCGAAAGAGCCACCGACTATCTCGAACAACTCGAAGCCGAAGACAACACCATCACGAGGCACTTCGCCGAGCGCGGCTGGCAAGCGCAAAACGCCATGCAGTCGCAGGCCTTGATACAGCTCTACGCCAATTATTGCAAGCGGAAAAGATGCTTGGAATGTAGGGCTGGCAATGTATTGATGAAAGCATAATATTGCTTTTGGGATTGCCTAACGGCAAAAAATCTAATGAAAATCTTAGTTAAAATCATTCAAAAATCATTGTTTGTTTTTCAAAAGGATTGTTTTGTTTGATACGCAAACAATGATTTTTGGCAGTTCTGACTAATCATCATCTTCCAAAAAGAAAATTTCTTCGACATTCTTGCCAAAGACCTTGGCCATTTTCAGGGCAAGCACGGTGGAAGGCACATATTTCCCCGATTCGATGGCGTTGATGGTCTGGCGGCTGACATCGATTTTCTCGGCGAGTTCGCCTTGCGTGATGTCCATTTCGGCGCGCGCCACTTTCAGTTTATTCTTCATTTTCACCTCCTTTGTTAAAGCGGTGCAACGACACGTTAAACTTGATGATGAACAGCAGCAGGAAAATGAAATAAATCGAATAGGCAAAATACGTGTACACCATTCCATAGATGGTTAAAGTGCCAAACAGGAAAACCGCCGCACTGACTAAAGTAGCCCAAACCAGACTGCGCTCGCGAAGTTGCCTAACAAACTCGTCCTCAACTTTTTCCCTTGAAAAACCAACAAGGATGAGACCGATGGTCATAAAAATCAGAATGAATGTAAAAATCGAACAATCCGCCATTTTGAACAGTCCCGGATCTTTCCCTTCATCCGACAGAAAGCCTAAAGGATCGTCATCAAAAAGTGCTGGCATTTTTAAGTCAGGATTCCAATCGTAACATATTGACGCGACAAAATAAGCGACAGTAGCCGCCAACGTGATTCCTGTAATCACCCACCCGATTGCCTTGAACCGATGTGGAAACAAATAATTCTTCTTCATTGTTTGAGATTTTAATTGGTTTGACACTGCAAAAGTAAAGCAAACTTTACAAATAGACAAATTAATTTGTCATTTTTTACAGATATTTTGCCGAAACAAACGATAAATCCCCAACTCACACCTATTCAACCAATCAATTTAGTGAGAATTAAAAAATAACTTGTAACAATAATGGCTGTTTTTTTCTTCGCTAAACACAAAATCGAAGATTACCTCACTTCGTGTCGGTGAAATCTTTTAGATTCGACGTAGTCAATATTCATTTCGACGTAGTCAATTACCGTAAAAAAATCATAAATTGTTGAAAACTATAATTAGATGTATATCAGTTAATTCACATTGATTTTTTGAATAATTTGTGATGATTTGCGTTTGATAGGAATTTAGATGTGTTACAACTTATTTCTTAGCGTTACTTACAGCGAAATCACTTCATCCATCCGAATGTCAAAGGGTTCGGTTGGAATTTCATCAACCAACTGAAAATCAAAGCAAGTGCCAATGCGTTTGACATCGGGATGCTGGCAAAGGAAGCGGTCGTAATAGCCTCGGCCTCGACCCAAGCGGTTGCCATTGCGGTCGAAGGCAACGCCTGGGACGACAATCAGGTCAAAACCGCCTTT
>JAGHSL010000452.1 GCA_018065885.1 Candidatus Limimorpha equi | reverse complement strand
CGCGCATTGAAACTCACCGTATCGAAACTTTGCGTTTCAATGTTCCAACTTAACAAAGGCACACTATGAAACACTCCGTTTTCAAACTTTTGATAATCAATGATTAAGTTGTAATAATAAGGACTATTGTTGTTGAATGGCGGCAAGGAATCGCTCACATCAAGACCAAGGTCGCCATCGCCATCGGTATAGGAAAACGAAAGGACGCCTTGCCCGCTGAAAGTGCTGTCGGCGTTAATCAGATAGGTGAAACCCGTGTAGGCAATCTTCGGCTCAATGGGATATTCCACCTTTTTCTGGCAAGCCGCAACTGCAAACAGCAAAATTCCGAATATCAAGATCGACTTTTTCATCCTAATTAATTAAGGCGGTTAAATTACAAAATTATTCCAAAGGCCCAACATTTTTCCAATCAACTATGGTCCGTTTCGCCGACGAGAAATTAACGCCAACCTTAAACAGTTTCCTTGAATCATTGGCATAAGGCTCAGCATAACCTTGAGCATCAATCTGTTCGAGAGCTTCTTGAGCACTTCCATCCAGTTTAAACTCAAAAACATAGATGTATTTATCCGTCTCCACTATCATATCTGCCCTGCCATGGGAATTTTGCTTTTCCATCAATGTCACATAACATGACAGCAAGCGGAAAACAAGGTAAAACGTATACTGGAAATGGCTTTCAAAACTGGTTGCACGTTCATTCTGATTGGCTGTGTAGGGAATGCTGGCAAAAAACGACGTGAGTGAATCACGAAGATCATCAAGCCGACAACTGCCAAGCATTTCGCTGACATCCATTGCCAAAGTGTTAGTCTCTCCGTGCAGGTTCAGATAATCGTTCGCAAGTATGTCGACAAATCCATTCCGCACTTCATTGTTCGGATAATCAAGCATAAACTCATTGCGCCTCATATCAAAGCCCTTGATAGTGACATAACCGCTTTGATAAAGCATGGGAAGAGGTTCTTCCTTGTCAGCCTTATAGTCGACAAAATATTTCTTCGCGTATGTCCGGCCTAATATTTTCTGCATATCGGTCTGGCTACGATGTAAAAGTTTCACCAGGTAAGTCGGCGTACCTGACGAG
This sequence comes from Candidatus Limimorpha equi, assembly GCA_018065885.1. Classification (GTDB taxonomy): domain Bacteria; phylum Bacteroidota; class Bacteroidia; order Bacteroidales; family F082; genus Limimorpha; species Limimorpha equi. Next base: position 2,880 of record JAGHSL010000452.1, on the reverse strand, counting down.
AACCAGAAATCATCCAGCCGCATTGAGTCCAAAGCGTTCAGCACGCTAAACGGATTATAAACGTCAAGCATCTGCTCAGAAAAATGATAGCCATCGTAACGTTTTTTGAACATTTCGCATAAAGTTTCTTTCGGGCAGCCGTACTTTGAAGCCAATTGGTCCAATTCTTCATCGAAATAATCATGCAGTTCCTGTTCGGTGATGCCGCAAAGCGCATCAAAACGGCTGTCCATGCTGATGTCCTTTGCCTGGTTGAATCCGCTAAACACACTGACTTGCGAGAACTTGGTGACACCCGTAAGAAACACGAAACGCAAATCAGGATCGGAATATTTGAAGACACTATAAAACTCCTTCAGGATATTCCTGTTCGTTTCTTCCTGCGGGGTCATCAACACATCAAGCATGGGTTTATCGTATTCATCGATAAGCACAACGGCCTTCTGCCCGTTCTGTTGCCTCACTGCCGAAATGACATTGCCAAACCTGATGCCTGATTGGGAAGCGTGGTTTTCAATACCATATTGTTTTTCCCACTTGCCGAGATAATTTTCCAGCACCTCCAGCAAGCCATCGGGCTTCTCATAGTTGCCCAAGGAAAAATCAATATGAAACACGGGAAACGGCTTCCAATCTTTCTCTAAGGAGGCTATTTTCAATCCCTCAAACAAGTGTTTTTCCCCTTTGAAGTAACTTTCGAGCGTAGAGATGAGAAGCGATTTGCCGAATCTCCTCGGACGGCACAAGAAACAGACACGCTTTTGGGACAGTTCATAAACGAGGTCGGTCTTGTCGACATAAACAAGATTATCCTCTATCAGCGTACTAAAAGTTTGTGTTCCAATAGGGTACTTCATTCAGGTTTTCCTTTTTTGCGATTAAAAGGCAAAAATACAATGTTTTTTCGATTCAAGATGGAAACAGACACAAAAAAATCACCCCACTAAACCATTAGCAGGGTGATGATAAATGTACATGTTAGAATGACTGGCACACAAGCTTTGAATCAATATAAATCGGTAATGCTCAATTTTGCCATTGCCGAAATCTCACTTCTTTATTCCACGACCACGAGATAGTAATTCTTCTTGCCTTTCTGTACGAGGATGTATTTGTCGCGGAGCAAATCGTCGGCGTTGATGGTCTTGTTCAAGTCGGCCTTATCCTTATTAATACTTACGCCGTTGCCTTGCACCATCTTGCGGGCTTCACCCTTCGACGGAAAGATTTCGGTGCCAGCCAGGAAATCGACGATGCCGATGCCAGCGTTCAGGGTTTCGCGTGAGACTGATGCGCGTGGCACACCTTCGAAGATGCTCAGCAGCATGGCTTCATCATATTTGTGCAGCATTTCGGCAGTGCCTTTGCCAAACAAAATCTGCGAGGCCTCTTCGGCCATCTTGTAGTCTTCTTCCGAGTGTACGGTGATGGTCAGTTCACGGGCCAAGGTCTTTTGCAGTTCGCGGCGGCCTGGGTCTTCGGCGTGACGGGCCAACAAGGCTTCGATTTCCTCCTTGCTCAACATGGTGAAAATCTTGATGTATTTGGCTGCATCGTCATCGGAGCAGTTGAGCCAGAACTGATAGAAGGTGTAAGGTGAGGTCTTGGCCGGGTCGAGCCAGATGTTGCCTTTTTCGGTCTTGCCGAACTTGCCGCCATCGGCCTTGGTGATGAGCGGGCAGGTCAAGGCGAATGCCTCTTGGTCGGCGCCGAGTTTGCGGCGGATGAGTTCGGTGCCCGTAGTGATGTTGCCCCACTGGTCGGAACCGCCCATCTGCAGCTTGCAGTTCTTGTGTTCGTAGAGGTACATGAAGTCGTAGCCCTGCACCAGCTGGTAGCTGAATTCGGTGAACGACATGCCGTCGCCTTCGCCATTGAAACGTTTCTTCACGCTGTCCTTGGCCATCATGTAGTTGACGGTGATGTGCTTGCCGATGTCGCGGATGAAAGCTAAAAATGAGAAGTCCTTCATCCAGTCGTAGTTGTTGACCAATTCGGCACGGTTAGGAGCATCGCTTTCGAAATCCAAAAACTTGGAGAGCTGTTTCTTGATGCACTCCTGATTGTGACGCAAGGTGGCTTCGTCGAGCAGGTTACGCTCAGCCGACTTGCCTGAAGGGTCGCCAATCATGCCGGTAGCGCCGCCAATCAGCGCCAGCGGTTTGTGGCCGGCCTTCTGGAAATGCCGCAGCATCATGATGCCGCAGAGGTGGCCGATATGCAGTGAGTCGGCAGTCGGGTCGATGCCCACGTAAGCCGTCGTCATTTCCTTGAGGAGTTGTTCTTCCGTTCCGGGCATGACGGTGTGAATCATGCCGCGCCATGTAAGTTCTTCTATAAAGTTAATCATCGGATGATAAGTTTTTCAAATTAAAGTGCAAAATTAGGAAATTTATGATAACGCTCACCTGTTTCACCGATTTTGTATTTGTAAACTTATTCCAAATGATGAAAAAGCCTTCAAACATTTCATCCAGTTGCATAAATTTCATTATTTTTGCAGCTAAATCAAAACATGAATCTCCATGAAAGAAGGATTCCAACAAGACATTGATACCGACATGACCAGCGGCAACCAGCGTTACATTAACTTCTACACCGACTTCGCTTTCAAGAAACTCTTCGGCACAGAGATGAACAAAGACCTGCTCATCAGCTTTCTCAACTCGCTCTTCGCCGGAAGCGAGGTCATCACAGACCTTCATTATCTCAACGTCGAACACATGGGGGCAGCAGCAGCCGAGCGGAAGGCTGTCTTCGATGTCTACTGCGAAAACGACCGTGGCGAAAAGTTCCTCATCGAGATGCAAAAGGCCGAACAGGAATATTTCATCGACCGAAGCATCTACTACTCCACATTCCCGATACAGGAACAAGCTC
>JAGHSL010000343.1 GCA_018065885.1 Candidatus Limimorpha equi | reverse complement strand
AGACGGAAAACGAAAGGACGCTCGTTTTTGACCCTTTGCGGAAAAAGTATGTTGCCTTGACGCCCGAAGAGGAAGTGAGGCAGCAGATCCTGCATTATTTGGTGGAAAACCTTTCGGTTCCGGCAGGCTTGCTCGCCGTGGAGTATTCCATTCAGGTAAATGGTCTGGATAAGCGTTGCGATGCCGTGGTTTTCAGCAACGACATGCAGCCGCTGATGATTGTGGAATGTAAGGCTAAAAACGTGAAAATCACGCAAAAGACCCTCGACCAGGCTGTGCGCTATTATTCGGCCTTGCAGCCGCGTTTTCTATTGCTTTTCAATGGTCAGGATTGTTTTTGCTTCAAAGTGCAGGATAATGCCCTGCAAATCATGGATTATCTGCCTGATTATCAGGAAATGAAGCAATGACATCCATTCTGTAACTGTCCATAATTATACTGCTGATTACGCTGATTTTTTGCCAATTACAGATTGAACAGATTGCACAGAAATTATTGATGCGCAAGCGCATGAATTTGCACGGATTTGCTGACGCAAAGCGTCATTCCCGCGCAGGCGGGAATCTCCTAATTTACTCGACAAATTTACTCCGCATTTACTCTCTACCGCCTTGGCGGAACATAATTTCTTTCTCCCGCAGATGCCGCTGACTTCCGCAGAGGATTTTTGAAAACCACAGATTTCGCGGATTGCGCTGATTGTCAATAAACTACAGATTGAACAGATTGCACAGAAATTATTAATGCGCAAGCGCATGAATTTTCACAGATTGGCTGACGCATGAAAAAAATTTACTCCTAATTTACTCGACAAATTTACTCCGCATTTACTCTCTACCGCCTTGGCGGAACATGTTTTTTGAAACCGCAGATTTCGCGGATTACACTGATTTCTTTCTCCCGCAGATGCCGCTGACTTCCGCAGAGGATTTTTGAAACCGCAGATTTCACAGATTACGCTGATTTTCAATAAACTACAGATTTAACAGATTGCACAGAAATTATTAATGCGCGCCCTTCGATGCTTCGACAGGCTCAGCAACCTAAGCTCAGGAACCGCGCATTGAATTTGCACGGATTTTCCTTTCCAAAAAACGAAAAACAGCCCCCACGCACGTATGCGTGAGGGCTTGGAAAACCACAGTCTTGTTTGAATTCATTGGGCGACAACGGATTCAAAACCGACCCTTTATGTTTAGCGGACAAAAATGTCTGTTTCCATTTTCCTTATTTTTCAGAAAGTTGAAATTACGGAGTTAGTTTTGGACGAACCGCACCGGACGCACTGGACACCCGCCGCCCCGTCCGGCAGGGAGTTGCGAATATATGCCAGTGCTTGAACCGAAGCTCAAGTAGTAAGCTTTATCGGGTTCGGACGAGTTGAGCGAACTCGACCAGTAGAGGCCGTTGGTATCTTTATCGTAGATTTGGTAGTCATAGCGGCTGCCGGCAGCAGGTAAGAAGATGTGCTTGCCAGAGTTAATTTTGCTGGTGAATTTCCAACCCTTCACACCATTTTCTTCAATCCATTGGTTGTACGTGTTATCGCACAGCTCCTTGAAATCGTCACTCGTCGGCATGCGCCAGTCTCCGCCCCAGTTCACACATGCGGCATCCACAGTTGGTTCCAGGATATCGTCTGTCAGATTCTCGGCTTTCCATGTATTGAAGGCACTTTCATTATAAGTTCCATACCCTCCGTTGCCGGGGCACGTCGCCCAGCCGACGTTGATGGAGGTAGATGTAACAGGCGTCACGCCACCCCACTGGAAGTAGTCTCCGTATTCCTTCGGCGAATCCGCACCCACGTTGCACGTAGCCCACAGCGTGCCGTTCGGGAGGTCGAGGTCAACGTACTCATGAGGCTTGAAGAACTTCTGCACGAGACGGATAGAATAGCCGTAATTACTACAGCCGCCGCCTTGGGATGCCACTGTAGAGCCGCTGAAAAAGGCACCATAAGCATTAGATTGCCCATAGGAATTGTTTGCCCAATAGCCGTTGGAACTTGTACCATAGGTAGACGTAACTCGAATTCCCGCTTGCGGAAGGCAAACGGCACCCTTTGCCTCCAAATCAGACCACTGGTCATCTGTTAATTCCGTTGATGTAGGCATATATGAAAGATCAAAATCATCAGGTAAAATTATGAGGCAATTGCTGTGCTCATGAACGGTTTTGAATACTTTCAAATTAGCCGCATTCGGACGACCATCCAGCAGATACCACCATTCTCCACCTGGACCACCAGTCAATGTCTGCCATGTACCGGAAGGCAGGCTGTACTGTCTGTTATACTCATTGCCCCAGTCCTCCGAACCGCTTGTCTGACCGATTGGATTGAAAGAAGATTCTTTGGTATCGAAGCCAAATGTGAAAAGGCTCATCTCCGTGTCATTGACTGTGAAAACATTACCTGTGCTGTAAGTGCCGTATTCATACTGATTCGCAAAGAAACCGAGTTTCCAGTCATCGGATGAAGATGATGAACGGGTCGCTTTGAGGTTGCCTCTCGAGAACTGCACATACTTCGTGGCACTCACACTGAACTTGCCCTGCAGCACGCCAGATCCATTTGCATCAACATGAATCGGGTAGCCGGCATTGTTGATAACCTTCGAGTAAATGCGGCCTGCCTTGATGCCGTTTGTCACGGTAATGCTTCCCACCTTGCCGTTTCCTGAGAAGCTGAGCGTGATATCTCCAGCTGGTGTTGTCGGAATCACCGAAATCTGGACATCATCGCCACTGGTGAATGTGATGCTGCCAGCCGTGTAGCTCGGCGTTGCATCACCGGTCATCAGGTTATTGCCGCCGTCCATCGTCAGCGACTGGTTTGCGCCAAATTCACTTGTGTTGAGGCGCAAAACCGAGGTGAGCGGGTCGAAATGCTTGGCGCCGTCTTGAGTCGGCTCATAGCTGTTTTCGGTACCTTCTTTAACTTTCATCTCGACAGGTTCTGTGCGGCCAACCATGTAATGACCAGCGTTGATGCCGTTCTGATTTTGGATGCCGAATGTGAATTCCTCTTTATCAAAAGTGACGCCCTTGCCGACATAGTAGAAGGTGAATGAAGGATTGTCCCCTTCAATTGTCACGGTGGTCGTTATCGTGCCTGAAATGCTTGCATTCACCCGGTTTTGGCTGTCTGGCGTTGCCAAAAGAGGTATTTCGCTCAGCAATTGGCCATCGTAAACCACATACACTTCATCATTTTTCTCCCATGTGATGCGTCCTGTGTACACGTCGATGTCGGATTTCGCTCCGTTGCCGGCCATGAAGCTGATGGAGATGGTTTCGCCGGCCGGAATCACGCTTTCTTCCGTCTTCTTGCACTGCGTTGTGCCCAGCGTCAATGCCAAGGCTGCGGCCGCCACAGCCGTAGCCTTGCGCGTCTTGCGCGATTTCACCAGCAGGTAAAGTCCTGCCGCGCCTGCCAGCAGCCACAGGCCTTCGCCCAACGGAACGTATTCCTCGGTTTGGTAGTCGGTAATCTGCACGGTGCCCCAGGTACCTGACAGGTCGGATGTTTCTTCATCATCAACTTTGATCTGTGCCGTCGAAACCATCGGCACAAGCAACATGAATGCTGCCAGCATGGTAGCGAGAATCTTTCTTCTCTTGTTCATAGTCTGTAATTTTAAATTTTTATGATTTGATATTTAATGATTTGACTTTTGAAAAATATAAGACCAATGACTGGTTCAGCATGACATTTTACAGCCCGTACGACTTGTAAACGTTGTCGAGATCCTGAATGAAATTGTGTCCGATGAAAGCCGAGATACGCAGCAAAAGCTCCACATCAATGGAGTTTTGCCGGAATATGTAGTAGAGGCTGGTGCGCTCCATGCCGAGCTGTTTGGCGAGCCAGGTAACGGAGCGGCCTTGGCGTTTCAGTTCATCATAGATGCGTTGGCCTATGCGCAGGTCGTTCATGGCCAGTTTCAATCTTTCGTCTCTGTCTTTTTGCATGATAGGAGAAGCTGCCACCCCAACCTTGATGTCAGCATGATGGCTGGATTCTTCCTGCTGCATGTATGAAAACGTTGCATTAATAATAGGTGTGTCTTGTTCCATTTTTTATGTCTTGCTTATTGTGTTCCATCTCAGAAATCCGCCGGAGAAGCGTATTTCGACTCATTGCTTATGTCAATGCCGCATGAAACTGCAAGGCATAAAAAATACGTGGAGTCTATTTTTTCTCTTTGTTTCTTAGGTATCGCCAAACACCCCGCTGCAAATTGACAAATAGAGCCCACGTATAAAAAACGTGAGCGCTTCGCTTCATCTCTCTTGCAGCTTCAAAATTTGGCGATTTTCAAAAACAAGGAACAAAGCTATACGCTTTCGTTGTATGTCTTAGATATGTAAGTTATTTTCGTGCCGTTATGAGGCACTTCTTTTCATAAGATTACAATTTAATTCAACAAATGGTTTGGCGATAATAAACGTGCAAAAATAGTACTTTTTGGGAAAAGCATATACTTTTTTTGAAAATTTGTTTGTTTTTGTATGTTCTCTGCAAAAAAAAGCCGCCGACTTTCGCCGGCGGCCACCATTATGAAGATAAAAAAACAACTGTTGTTTCCAATAGTTTCTGAGTAAGTATCAGCCACATTTCGAGTGACCGCAGTTGGTGCAGAGCATGCATCCGTCCTGATAGATGATGCTGTTTTGTCCGCAGCTCGGGCAAACCTTGCCAACCACCTTGGTGCCATCGGCCACATAGCGCTTCAGGGCGCGGGCGATGCCGTTCTTCCAGGTGTTGATGTTGTCTTCCTCAACGTTGAGGTTCTGCACCAGTTCGATGACATAATGGATTGGCATACCGTGGCGCAAGATGCCCGAAATGAGCTTGGCGTAGTTCCAGTATTCCTTGTTGAACGAGCGCGAAAGGCCTTTCATGATGACTTCGTAGCCAGCTTTGTCGAGATATTGGAAATCATAGCGCGAAGGTTTGCCTTTCACCTTTTCCTTTATGATGATACCCTTTTCGACGTAAGGCGGCAGGTAGAAGTCTTCGGCCTTGCCGAGGAAGATTTCGTAAGGTCTGTCGTGAAGGATACCTACGAAGGCAATCCATTTTTCGTTGTTGTTGAGGAAACGCACCACGTCGCACACCAGTTCTTTCGGACGCTGTGGTGCTGTAGTTTCCTTGATGTCGTCGGGGCGTCCGCCATTGGCGGCTTGTGCCTTGTTTTCTTTCTTTTCATCCTTTGAAATCAAGACGCCGTCGCGGGAGCCGTCACGATAAATCGTCATGCCTTTGCAGCCGCTTTCCCATGCCGTCTGGTAAATCTGGCTGACCAGTTCTTCGGTGGTCTCCTTCGGCACGTTGACGGTGACGCTGATGGAATGGTCGACCCATTTCTGCATACTGCCTTGCATTTTCACCTTGCTCACCCAGTCGATGTCGTTCGAAGTGGCTTTGTAATAAGGTGACTTCGCTATGATTTCGTTCAGTTTTTCGTCATCATAGTTCATCACTTCCTCAACGTTGTAGCCGTTCACTTCAAGCCAAGTGAGGAATTTGTGATGGAACACGTTGTATTCTTCAAACGAATTGCCTGTGGCATCGGTGAAGGCGATTTTCACATCCTTGTCGCTCGGATTGACTTTGCGGCGACGCTTGTAAGCCACCATGAAGACCGGTTCGATGCCCGAAGTGGTCTGGGTGCAGAGACTGACGGAACCCGTCGGGGCAATGGTCAGCATGGCAATATTGCGGCGACCGACACGGCGCATTTTCTGATAAAGATCTTCATCCAAAGCACGCAAGCGGTTGATGAAAGGATTCTTTTCTTCGCGATGGGCATCATAGATTTGGAATGCGCCTCTTTCCTCGGCCAAAGTGACCGATGAACGGTAGGCATTGTAAGCCAAAAGTTTTTGGACCTCAGTCGAGAAAGTGATGGCCTCATCGGAAGCATAGCGTTTGCCAAGAGCGGCCAGCATGTCGCCTTCGGCGGTGATTCCGATACCCGTGCGGCGGCCTTGCAGACACTTTTCCTTGATGTTTTTCCAAAGGTTGGTCTCGATGCGTTTCACTTCGGCATCTTCGGGGTCGGAGTTGATTTTATTCAGAATGGCATCCACCTTTTCAATTTCGAGGTCGACGATGTCGTCCATCATGCGCTGGGCGATAGCCACGTGCTTGGTGAAAAGCTGGAAATTGAAACGGGCCTCCGGTGTAAACGGCTTTTCGACATAACTGTAAAGGTTGATGGCGAGCAAGCGGCAGCTGTCGTAAGCGCAAAGCGGGATTTCGCCGCAAGGGTTGGTGCTCAAGGTCTTGAAGCCCAAATCGGCATAGCAATCCGGAATGGATTCGCGTGTGATGGTGTCCCAAAACAGCACGCCAGGCTCAGCCGACTGCCAGGCGTTGTGGATGATTTTGTTCCACAACTGGCGGGCGTTGATTTCCTTTTTATATAAAGGTGTATTCGAATCGATAGGATATTGCTGCACGAAAGGCTTGTCTTCGCGGACGCACTGCATGAACTCATCGGTGATACGGACCGAAACGTTGGCATTGGTGATTTTGCCTTGCGTCATCTTGGCATCGATGAAAGCCTCCGAATCGGGGTGCTTAATGCTGATGCTCATCATAAGGGCGCCACGGCGGCCATCCTGTGCCACTTCCTTGGTGGAGTTGGAATAACGTTCCATGAAAGGCACCACACCAGTTGAGGTCAGGGCGCAGTTCTTGACGGGGCTGCCCGTCGGACGGATGTGCGACAAATCGTGGCCGACACCGCCGCGGCGTTTCATCAGCTGTACCTGCTCCTGGTCGATTTTCATGATACCACCGTAGGAATCGGAACAGCCTTTGTTGCCGATTACAAAGCAGTTGGACAAGGATGAAATCTGGAAATTGTTGCCGATGCCAGCCATTGGGCTGCCTTGCGGCACAATGTAACGGAAATCCTTCAACACTTCGTAGATTTCCTCTTCGCGCATAGGGTTCGGATAGTTTTTCTCGATGCGGGCAATTTCACGCGCAATGCGATGGTGCATCTCGTCAGGGGTCAGCTCATAAATGTTGCCATCGCTGTCTTTCAAAGCATATTTGTTGGCCCAAACGTCGCCAGCCAAAGCGTCGCCGTGGAAATATTCCTTGGCGGCAGCCTTCACTTGGTCGGTGGGATAAATCGTGTATTCCATTTCGGTTCTTTCCTCCGCTTTCGGCGCAGTTTCGGTTGTTGCGTCGTCAGCAATTTCTTTTTCAACAAGTTGCACATCCTCCTGTTGACCAAGCTTTTCTTCGTCAAAAGTAGTATTGCTTCTGTAATTCACCATTTTAACATGATTGTCTTCGCTATCTGATTTATTATCAGCGTCTTGCATCATGTTAAATAGGTCAAGCTCATTGTCGACTTGAGTATGGTTTGCTTTCATTATGTTGAAAATTAGATTTTTACAAACAAAAATGAAGCGGGATTTTCCTTCCCGTTTCGGGTTGCTAAATTAGCAAACAAAGACCATATCGGGAGCAAAAAAAGCTGTTTTTGGGCAACAAGTTATCAACAATGGCTGTTGATAAGTTTTTATGATTTGACTATCAGCGGGATAATGTTCGCTGACTGTCCTCCTTTCGGAAAAAAGACATTTTGGCACGATGAATTTTATTTGGTGACAACATGAAAGCACTTGTTTCATGGGAACACTCGACGGCAAAAGCACAACACACATTTTTGATTTACAATAATTTAAGCAGGTGAACAAAATCAGTTTTTACATATTGGGCAAGAGGCATCAAGGTCAAGAGAATGCGAGAATACGAGACGTCTCAAAATTAAATTGATGTTTAGTTTTGAGCGGTTACTTTTAAGCGGAATTTCTCGGCATCAATTCTACAAAGCTGTATTCCATTGGATTCTGAACAAACGCAACTCATCGACAATCACTGATTTCTTGCAAGAATCCGAATTAGACACCCCCTTTCATCACGGATTACCAAATTTTCATTGTTTTTAATTGCTTTTATAGGGCAATTTCGTATTTTTGCAAAATTTATATAGGTATATGAAGTACATTAAGTTTTTATCATTTGCTTTCTTCGCTTTCATTCTTTGCAGCTGCAGCAACCCGGCAAAGGAAAGCAACGACCTGCTTTCAAGGTCATTCTTGAACGACAGTTGGGAGCGTTTTGATTTCGTGACAAACGACATCGAAATCGAAGGTGAAACCACTTACGATTTGTCGATGGACATCAGTTTCACCGATGCCTACAAGTACAATGATTTCTCCATGGTCTTCACGGTTTTCGACGCTTACGGCAATCCTTACAGAAGCAAGACCTACAAGTTTTCGCTGAAAGATAGCAGTGGCAACTGGAATTCGGAATGTGTAGACAACTGCTACACATTCAACCTGCCCATAAACAACGCACTGACACTCATCGACCCTGGCAAATACACATTCCAGATTGAATCCCGAATGCCTATCACCCCACTCGAAGGTGTCAGAAACTTGAAACTTCACAACAATTGACAATTATGAAAAACCTCACAATGAAACACAAAACTTTGTTTTTGGTCATCATCATGGCCATCGTCTTTTCTTCGTGCGTTCCTCAGAAGAAAATGCTTTTCCTGAAGGAACCGGCAATGCAAACCGAAACGCTGTCGCAGAACTACGTGAACGACCGTTCAGTCGACTACAAGCTGCAACCCGGCGACAACCTCTACATCCGTGCCATCAACGTGGTTGACGAAAGAAGCGCCGTCATGTTCAACGGCGAAAGCGGCTACCGCAGCAATACACTGTCGAACGATGCCAGCGTTTACCTTTCATGCTATACCATCGACGAAAACGGCTGCATCGAAATGCCTTTGGTCGGCCAGGTGGAAGTGAAGAACCTGACTGTCGAAGATGCCAAGAACAAGTTACAAACCGCCATCAACCAATACATCAACGAGACCATGCTGATTGTGAAGATGGCCAACTTCAACCTGACCGTTACGGGCGAAGTGAACCGTCCGGGCATGTATAAAGTCTACCAATCGCAAATCAACCTGTTTGAGGCCTTGTCGATGGCAGGCAACGTCACCACGTTTGCGAAAAACGACGAAGTGAAAATTATCCGCCAAACCGATACAGGATCCGAAATCGTATCCGTCGACTTAGGGCAAGCCGACATACTTTCCTCACCTTATTATTATCTGAAACCTAACGATGTAATCTATGTGGAGCCGCTGAAAATCAAGCAATGGGGCTTTTCCACCTTCCCATATTCGACTGTCATTTCCGTCGTGACATTGGGCATCACCTTGTTCACCTTACTTAAAAAATAAGCTTTATGCAAAACGAACAAAACACTTATAGGAACTCTAATAACGATGATCAAAGCATCGATATTAAAAACTTGATATACATCTGTTTAAGTCATTGGTATCTGTTTGTCATCGGTGCTGTCATCGCTTTGGCCATCGGATTTGTCATCAACCGGTACACGACCAATATCTATCAAGTTTCGGGCACTGTTTTGGTAAAAGAAGACAAGACTAGTTTTGACCCGACATCTATTATGACGGGTGTCTCATACGGCAGCATGCAAAACCTTGAAAACGAAATGGCCATTCTCAGGTCCTATTCGCTTTGCGAGCGCGTGGTGAAGAAAATGGACTTGGAAGTGAGCTATTTCGAAAAAGGCAGAATTGCCACTACTGAAATGTACAAAACCTCACCTTTCACCGTCGAATTCGACCGCAGCGTGCCACAAACCGTCGGCTTAGTCTACGAAGTTTCCATCCTCGACAATGGGAAAATCAGTCTGAAAGCCCAGTCGGAATACCACAAGACCTACGATTTCATTCTTTGCCAGACACTTTCCAGCCAGCCTTCCCAAATTACGACAACAGGCGAATACACCCAAGGCGAATGGATCGATAACGGCTACAACCGCATCCGCATTGTGCTCAACGAAAGATACAACGAAGAGACCGACCCAACCCGCAAAATGATGTTTGTCATCAACGACTACCCGACCTTGGTCAAATCCATGAGTTCATATAGCGTCAACGCCACCAGCAAGCAGTCATCAATCGCATCTATCGTAATGTCGGGCACCAACCGCCAGAAAATCGTCGATTTCACCAACCTGCTGCTGAACGAATATGTCACACGAGGGTTAGAAAAGAAAAATCAGGTCTCGGAAAACACCATCAACTTCATCGACAAGGAACTGAGCGGCATTCAGGACTCACTGAGCACAGCCGAAATCGACTTGCAGGATTTCCGCACCAGCAACGACCTCATGAACCTCGACGCACAGGCACAGCAAGTCTTGCTGAACCTGAAAGCCTTGGAAAAGGAAAAAGCCGAACTGGAAGTCAATCTGAAACTCTACCAAAGGCTCCAAAGCTACATCCAGATGCAAATCGACGACCCTGAAAACTTAGCCGCCCCAAGCACCATGGGCATCAGCGACCCCTTGCTTAACAAGCTCGTCGTCGATCTCGTGACTTTGTCGCAAACCAAAGCCGCACAAGTCGTCACCCTCACCGACCAGCACCCTACCATCATCAAGATGGATGAGCAAATCATCACTTATAAGAAAACCCTTCTGGAAAGCGCCAACAACTTGGTCTCCAATGCCAGAATGAGCATCGCCGAAATCGACAAGCGCATCGCAAAAGCCGAAATAGAATCACGCAACCTGCCACAGAAACAGCGTCTGCTCTTAGGCTATCAGAGAAAATTCGAACTCAACCAGAACACCTATAATTATTTGATGCAACGCCGTGCCGAAGCTCAGATTCTGAGAGCTTCCAACACGCCTGACAACGAAATCATCGATGAAGCACGCATCGACAGAACCGTGAGAGTTGCGCCGCGCAACGCCATGAACTACCTCATTGCCTTGATTTTAGGATTGCTCATTCCGGCACTTTACCTTTTCCTGAAGGATTTCTTCAATGTTTCCATTCTCGACCGCAAAGATGTCGAAAAGCTCACACAATTCCCAATCATCGGACAAATAATCGAATCCAGCAGCAAAGACCCGCTGGTCGTCATCAATTCACCCAAGTCGCCTATTGCCGAATCGTTCCGCTCAGTCAGGACCAACGTGGAGTACATCACGCAAGGCAAGCAGAAAAGCGTCATTCTGGTGACGGGCGATTCGCAAAGCATCGGCAAGACTTTCAACAGCATCAACATTGCATCCATTTACGCCCTTTACGGCAAAAAGACCGTCCTGTTAGGCTTCGACTTACGCAAGCCGAAACTCTTCCAGGAATTCGGACTGAACAACAATATCGGCCTCAGCACATATCTCTCCAACAAGGATGAATTAGAAGACATCGTCCAGACATCAGGTAAAATTCCGAATCTCGACATCATCACCAGCGGCCCTATTCCGCCCAACCCAGCCGAACTGATTGCTTCGGAAAAGTGCAACACCCTTTTCGAAAAACTGAAAGAAATCTACGACTATATCATCATCGATACGCCTCCGCTTGGCCTCGTGACCGATGCCTTCCTCCTGATGCGCCACACCGATGTCAACCTCTACATCGTCCGCCAAGGCGTCACCAACAAGAACATTTTCGGCAATATCATCAAAGATATTGAAAGTCGCGGCATCAAGGTCAACATCGTCCTCAACGGCATCAAGCAGGAAAACAGCTACGGCTACCGTTACGGCAGCTATAAGTACGGCTACAGTTATGCCTACAGTTATGGTTACGGCAAATACGGAAAGCACGACGGATACTACGGCAGCGGCTATTACGGCGAAGAGGACGACAAGAAAAAGAACAAGAAAAACAAATAGCATAATGTTTGCTAAAGACGAAAAACACTGGCATGCCATTTACGTCAAGTCGAGGTCGGAGAAAAAAGTCGCCGAACGACTTGATGAAATGGGCATTGACTACTATCTGCCTTTGGTCACCACCATCAAGCAATGGAGCGACAGAAAGAAAAGAGTAGAGGAACCACTATTCAAGTCGTATGTTTTTGTGCATTCCTCGCCAAAACAGCACATTCCCATTCTCAACGTCTACGGTGTACTTCATTTCGTCACCTTTGAGCATCAGCCGGTCATCGTTCCCGAAAACCAAATCATTGCCATCAGGAAATACATCAGCGACTATGACGAGAACAAGAAGACGCAGGAAACCTGCGATTTGCAGGAAGGCCAGATGGTGCGCATCATCAGCGGGCCGATGATGGGGTTGGAAGGCCGACTTGTTTCGGCAAAAGATGTCAGGAAACTCGTCATCTACATAGAGGCTGTAGGACAATATCTGCCGGTTAGCATTCCGAGGACAAAAGTTGAGCCAATTGTTGAAAAAACATAAAACAAAAACACCTTGATTTACGTTATCAATCACGAAATACAAACAAGAACTCTGAAAATTTAAACCTTGTGCAATATGTCAGAAGAAAAGAAACAGAAAAACACAACATGGATTTACTCAGTCATCGCAATCCTTGTTGCCGCAATCATCGGCCTTTTGATTTGGATGTTCACATTAAAAGGCGACCTTTCGGCATTGGAAGCTGAAAAGGAATTGCAACGCGCCGATTTCCAAGCTGAAGTCGACAGTCTCATGCGTGTCCACAACGAACTGAAAGACAGCTATGGCGAACTTAGCCTTGAGCTGGCCGAAAAAGACAGCATCATCCAAGCCGATGCCGTCGAAATCAAGAAACTTCTTGATTCGCAATGGGATTACAACCGCATCAAGAAGAAAGTAAGCGCACTGCAAGTCATCTCACAGAAATATGTGAGACAAATGGATTCACTTTATACCGTCAACCGCGAGCTGGTGGCCGAAAACGAGCGCATCCGCGAAGAATACCAAGGCGAAGTGCGCAAGAACAACAACCTGACGCGCCAAGCCGAAGAGCTGACCGGCAAAGTGAATATGGCCTCCTCCATGAAGATTTACAACTTCAAGGCAACCGCTGTACGTTTCAAAGGCGGCAGAACCGAAACCGAGACCGACAGGGCTGCGAAAGCCGAGCGCATCAAGATCGACTTCACATTAGCTCAAAACGATTTGGCTCAAGCCGGAACCAAGGTGTTCTACATCCGCATTGCCGACCCGACAAAAGCCATCATCAGCAAAGGCAAAGGCGATGAATATGCCTTCGAATCGAATGGCGAAACACTTCAGTACACTGAAAAAGTGAGTGTCAATTACGACAACA
>JAGHSL010000448.1 GCA_018065885.1 Candidatus Limimorpha equi | reverse complement strand
TGGGTGAATGAAGCGAAAGAGAATTACACCTATACCGATGATGTCACCCGCATCCTTACCAGTGAATGGAGTGGTGTCTGGAACGCTGAAGACCTGATTACCATCACCTATTCGATGGATGGTTACGAAATGGTGGAACAATACATGCAGCAGGGCGCTTGGCAGAATGAAGCCAGAATGCTCGTCAGCTATAATGATGACTTCAACATTGCCGTTGAAATCGTTCAGGAATGGGAGGACAACAGCTGGGTCAATGTCATGAGAATGAACTATAACTACGAAGGACTGGTCTATACTTCGGTAATGTATGACCTTTGGACTGGCGATTGGGGCGAATTTGCAAAGACGGAATATGCTTACGATAACAACGGTAATGCTAAGGAAGGTGTTGCTTATGTGATGATTAACGGTGAATGGATGGGTGGTTTCGCTACCGATATTACCATGCCTTACGCTTACAATGAGAAGAGCAAGGTGTTTATTGCTTCGGAAGTGACCGTGGATTATGCCGACATTACCCTCTCCACCAATGAGATGACCCAGAACACCGCTTTCAACCTCTATCCGAACCCAGCTAATGACATGATTAGCGTGAACGGCGAAGGCTTCGAAAAGGCTGAAATCTACAACATCGCCGGTCAGAAGGTAATGGAAAGCAATGACAACCAGATTGATGTCGAGGCTTTGCAGGCTGGCGTCTACATGGTGAAGGTCTTCGGCAACGGCTCAAGCGAAATGCTGAGAGTGGTGGTGAAGTAAAATTTTTTATGGTTTTCAGTTTTCGGTTTTCAGTTTTCGGTAGACTGTAAACCGAAAACTGATAACTGTAAACCTATAACCAGTTATAAACCTTAAATCTTTGGATTTTAAATCTTTAAATTATTAAATCTTCACATCATGAAGAAGTTTATCTTTACGCTTGCCATTGCAATGATGGTATTTGCCAACGACAATCTGTTTGCTCAAAGCAGCGATAATATGGCCGAAGCCAAGGCCTTTGCACAACAGCGTCATCATCAAGGTGAAAGAAGCATGTATGAGCCTGTTACGGCAACTTATCGTGGATTGGGTACTTATGAAGAGGAAGAATTCAGGGTGTCTTATTCTTATGATGAGTCGGATTACAGTCTGCGTGAGGAATTGACCCAAGTTAAAGTATCAAACGACTGGAGGAATCGTAAATTGGTTACTTACGATTACGACTTGATGGGTAATGTTTCTACGTCCTTGGAACAGGAATGGAAAAACAGTTCGTGGACAAACAAGAAAAAGCAAACCGACACCTATAATTCTGATAACAAGATTGATATGACTATTGTCCAGAAATGGGAAAACAGTGTTTGGGTGAATGATTCCAAGATGAATTACATTTATGCTGAAGACATTGTCCATGCTGTTGACAGTGTGTGGAATGAAGGTGCATGGAAAGCCCGTTATTATTATACTTTCACCGAAACGTCTGACAGTTATGAAATTCAGAAACAGGAGATTATGGATGATGGCACTTTGGAAAATGTTTATATAATGACATATCATTATGATGCTGATCATAATCTGATTGAAAAAATCTGTCAAGAATGGAGCTACAACAGCTTTTATCATACGAGAGAAGTGTATAATTATGAAGGTTCACTCAATGTTTCCGTTTATTTTTCTGAATGTGAAAATGGCGTTTGGACTGAACCATACGGAAAAATTGAATTCGTTTATGATGATAATGGAAATGCTACAGGAGCCACTGTCTTTATGAATATTGATGGCCAATGGGTCGAAGAAAGTGAATATGCCGCTTTGTATTGCGAAATAACGATGCAATACGCTTATGGTACTAAGAGCAGGGTCTTCTCTTTTTCCAAGTCAGTGACCATGGATTATGCCGACGTTACTCTTTCAACCAACGAAATGACCGAAAATGCTGCTTTCAACCTCTATCCGAACCCAGCCAACGACATGATTAGCGTTGACGGCGAAGGCTTCGAAAAGGCCGAAATCTACAACATCGCCGGTCAGAAAGTGATGGAAAGCAGCAATGCCCAGATTGACGTCAAGGCTTTGCAGGCAGGCGTCTACATGGTGAAGGTCTTCGGCAACGGTTCAAGCGAAATGCTGAGAGTGGTGGTGAAGTAATATTGTTTTTATATTGGTTATCAGTTTTCGGTTTACAGTTTTCAGTTTGCTGATGACTGTAAACCGATAACTGTAAACTGAAAACCAAAAAGTCTTAAATCTTTGAATTTTAAATCACCTTTTTTTAAACATGAATTATCACCAATTACCATGAATAATTCACTAATTATCCTTGCTTCCGACGTTTCTCGTTTTCTGGTCATTCCCACCGCGAAGCGTCACTCCCGCGAAGGCGGGAGTCTTTTATTAAGGCAATAATATATTATTTTAGACCCAGAATGAAAAATGCAGGCAATTATACCTTTTGACCCATATTAGTCGGATATGCCAACCGATGCGGTGTCCGAAGGTTCCAAACAGTACCCGCCCTATACCCGCTCCGTACTTCGTCCAATACTCGTCCATACTTCGTTCAATGCTCATCCAATCCAAGGGATTGGATGAGCTGTGTGTCAGGTTGTTACAAATAATAGTAGAAGTACGGTGAGGGTTCTGGAAGGTGACGGGCAGCAGGCAACGGGAACTCACCAAGTGGCAAATAAACTCCCTATCGCTCTTTCTCCGCTTTTTTGATGCTGCAAAGTCAGATAGGAAAAATCATTTTTTGCCACGAATTATCTTCACTGTTTGGGTCTAAAAGTATATGATTATCAAAATGTAAGTTGAAAAAAGCCGAAAGGCTGGTTTGAATCGAGCGGTTGCGAGATTCAAAGGCGGGCAGGGAAAGGCTTTTGTGTGTTTTGAATGTTTTGGTTATGAAAAGGTCAAATTGTATATTATTGCCCTAAGTACATGACAAAATTTGAAAGATGTCGAATTTAGGTATATGATTAGGGTTCAGTATGCACTCGGCGATGTAGTCCAGGCCGTACTTGAAGAATGACACGGCCTTTCTCCCGTTCTTGAGTATT
>JAGHSL010000380.1 GCA_018065885.1 Candidatus Limimorpha equi | reverse complement strand
CTTGGCGACTAGGGTAAAAGTCGAGGATACAATTTTCTCCCACAAATTCACCAAAACCATCTATCTCAATAAGCCAAGAACTATATAAGTCTCCAAGGTCGCAGCCAACCATGCCGCTTTCTTCACCAGCACGGCCGACAATATAATATCCCCCAATTTCATTTTGGATAATTCCAAACGCTTGATCGATTCCCATACTCCCGTAACACTGCTGCCAATCTATACTTATCTGTGCTGGCAGCATTGCGGAATTGAGCAATAGCAATAAAATCAATATGAATTTTGCTTTCATGGCGATGAGCTGAATTCAAGTCACAAATGCAACTTTGTTAAAGTTTAGTTTAATATCGGGTGCGAATTTAGTGATAAAATATTCAATTGGAGTCAAAAATCCGAGTCTTTTTCTTGGTCTGTTGTTTAACTTGTTCTGTATCAATTCGATGTATTCGTCTGTCAGGTCCTCAAAAGACGATCCTTTCGGGACGTATTGCCTGATGAGGCCGTTCATGTTCTCGTTGGCGCCACGTTCCCGCAAACGGCAGACGCTTGATGTCGAGGGACAAAGGTAATGAATTTGTTCATAAAGCATACTTTCATCCATTCTCTCAGAATTTATATTCATAGCTTACCGAAGGCATCATGGGAAACATAGTTACCTGCATCAGTTTTATTTCGTGCGTCTGCCAGTCGGTCTGGAAATAATAAAAGTAAGGGTTCATCCTGTTGTAGGCATTGTACACGCTGACATTCCAGACGCGTGTGCCGTGTTCTTTCTGTTTCTCGAAACTGATGCCTACATCAAGCCGGTGATAGGAACGCATTCTGAAGGTGTTGATGCCTTCGTAGATATAAACCGTTTCCCATCCGTCATCGGTCAGGGCGGAATAAGCGCCGACAGGCAGCGTGAAGGCGTTTCCCGTGCCATAAACCCAAGTCATCGAGCAACTTATGTTGTCGGTCAGTTTGTGAACTACGGCAAGACTTAAATCCAGAGGACGGTCGTATTTGAAAAGATAAGGTTTCCCATCGTTGATATTGTCGAACTGACGCGTTGTGCGCGACAGGGTGCTTCCTATCCAGCCCGTTGTTCGCCCTGTGCTTTTACGTGCCAGCAGTTCTATGCCTTTGGCGGTTCCTTGCCCGTC
Organism: Candidatus Limimorpha equi; assembly: GCA_018065885.1. GTDB lineage: Bacteria > Bacteroidota > Bacteroidia > Bacteroidales > F082 > Limimorpha > Limimorpha equi. The sequence goes on along the minus strand of JAGHSL010000380.1, from coordinate 16,656 downwards.
TTTTTCAATCTTTTTCTGCCAATCGACGATGGCCGACTGGGTGCTCACTCCCGTCTTGTAGGCAATCAGATGGCGCATCTGCTTATAAAATAGTTCTGCCGAAAAATCGAATGTCTGCCCTTTAATTTGCTGAGTGGTGGCAAGTCCGACAGCAAACTGTGTGGCATCTTCGGGTACAATGTCTTTTGTCGCTGGCAGCCACAAATCGGTAGGCATCCCCGAACCGGAATTGGTGAGCAAATGCACGTTTTGGTACATTCGGGAATAACTCGCCTTTAGCGAAAGCTCACTCCCGATTTGCCAATTCAGCAATAGCCGCGGTTCAAGATGAAGGAAACTCGTGTCTTCCACAAAGTTATGCACTAATCGCAGCCCCGCATTGACGGCAATGTTTTCTGAAAGATAGATTTCGTTTTCGATATATGCGGCATTTTCCCAGCACAGCAGTTTGCCGTTGCCGAAAACCGTATCAATCGGAAGAAAGCCGTTATAGTTTTCGGAATACTCCTCGGTGCTTGGCTTAAACTGATGGAGTACGCTGCTGACACCGAAAAGCATCCTGTAATGTTCCGACTGATAGAACTGAAAATCTGATTTCAGCGAGAAGTCGTTGATGCTTGAAAGATAATTGTCGGTGATTATCTCGTTGTATGCGGTTAAATCCGTTTCGTTTTGCAAATCAGTGCGATAATGGTAGCGTGTGTATGACAATGTCGTGTTGCTGAACAGTTTAGGGCCGAATAAATGATTCCAACGCAGGGCTACAAGCTGGTTGCCCCACGATTTGGAAAACCGGTTCACATAACTGCCGTTTGGGACTTTTTCCTTTATCTTGGTGCTGATGCGGTCGCGTCCTGAATAAAGGCTGAGATAAAGGGCGTCTTTGTCGGACAGGCGGTAATTCAGCTTGACGTTGAAATCGTAAAAGGAGTAGGCTTCGGTTGTGTTCTCGAAAAGGACTTTCGACAAAGGGCGCATGAAAATGTCATACATGAAACGCCGCACGGAAACCAGATACGAACTGGTGTCCTTTTTTATAGGCCCTTCAAGTGCGATTTTCGATGCCACCATGCCAATCATGGCGTCGCCGTGATGCTCTTTCAGGTTGCCGTCCTTCATCCTGACGTCCATTACCGAAGAAAGCCTGTTGCCGTAACGTGCCGGAAATCCGCCTTTTATCAGATTGATGCTGCTGATGGCATCCGTGTTGAAAATGGAGACGAACCCGCCGAGATGGTTCACGTAATAGAGCGGTGCATCATCAAGAATCATCAGGTTCTGGTCTGGGCTTCCGCCACGCACGTACAGGCCGCTCGTGCCTTCGTTTCCCGACTGCACGCCAGGCATCAGCTGCACTGCTTTCATCACATCGCTTTCGCCGCCCAAGGCAGGCAGCAGTTTGGCTTCCCTTACCGGCAGACTGATGCTGCTCATTTCCAATCGCTGCTGGACAGGACGCTCTGCGGCTTCAGCCGTCACTACCACCTCATTTAATGTGAGCTTTGATTCCAGCGCAACGTTAAGTTTTATATTTCCGTTGATTTTCAATAGCTTATGTTGCTCTTCAAAACCAACGTATGAAAAAATCAATTCTGTGGTGTCAGCAAACGGCAACGTGAGGCTGTAGAAGCCGTAACCATTGGTGACCGTGCCTTTGCGGGTTCGGCTTTCGTAGACCGTGGCGCCGATAAGACGCTCGCCGTTTGAAGCGTCGGTCACATAACCGCTCACGACCGACATTTGGGCTTCGGCCAAGAAGGGCAGCAACATCATTAGAAAAGCAAGCAGTTTTTTCATCATCGTATTCTTTGAATCGTGTCAATCCTTTCGGCGTAACCTGCAAAAATGCCATAGCCGCCGTTAATGTTGGTGAACATGGGAACGGGATTGGCCTCTCCTTCCCAAAAACTATCGTCTTGCCCGGCAAGATGTTCATAGAGCTTTTTTTTATATTTGTAATAGTTCTCGGAAACGCTTCTGAAATGAACCACCAATCTATCGTAATCCACCATTCCACCAGTGGACCATTGTATAGGAAGATAACGAATAATCATGTGTTTTTCCAATCCCGAAAACAAACTGTCAGAGAACAAAACCGTCCGAGGAAAGAAATCGTTTGTACCTTCTGCTTGAATGGCAATGTCGTCGGAATAACAATCTATGTTGTTATATGTCAATCCGTTTTGTTCAACATTCCTTTGCTCGACAGCTATTTCATAGTAATTCTTAGTGCTTCCATCATCTCTAAATGTGATTTCAAATTGTGCATACCTTGCTCCTTCTTCATCTATCCCGATGCTGTCGGCAAAGCCAGTGATGGTGTATTCAAGTTCAAAGGGTGACGATAACAATTTGTCGAATGAATTAGCAATAAGATTTCCTTCCAAATAAGCCCACATCTTATAAGCCGTATTACATTCCGCCAAAACGTGTGAAACATATTGTCCTTCGCCGGTATTTTCCAAAGTGTCTGTTTCTTGTCCATTTCGGATAATTATTGTTGCTTCATCCAAGACCTCGTCTATTTCAGTCATTGGGGAATGAGTCTTTGAAAGATAAAGTACAATTGGCTGTTGGACTACCATAATCGAATTCACCACAACTGTATCCTGAATTGAAGGAATTTCAATTTGTATTTCCTTTTCGCAGGAGACAAGGAAAAACATTATTATCAGGCACAGTATTTTCTTCATAAGTAACTATTCATAATTAAACTTCAATTTGGATTTCGAGGCTCCGAGGCTGCGAGATTTCGAGACGTCTCGTGTTCTCGCGACCTCGATGCCTCGTTTTCAATATGTAAACTAATTTTGCTCACCTACTTAATGACTTGTTTCTTGCGTTTTAACGCCAACCGGCAGTGTATTATTGCGTCCTCAACGTTTGCAACCATCTGTCACAAGCTGTGGAGAATTTTTCTCACCGCCTAAGTCAGAAACCTTCCCTCGCAAACGGCAGACGCTTGATTGCGAGGGGGAAAGGTAATGAATTTGTTCATGGGACCTCCTTTCATTCAATTTTTAGATACTGAATTTCCCCATCAGGCTGCCCTGCGCATTGCTGAAAACGACAAGGTAGTTGCCTGAAGTGAAACCTTCAAGCGAAATCTGCACGCCATCACCGGCTTGGGCATACACCGTTTCGGTGCGGGCCACACCGCCCGTAGCACTGTAGATGGTGATGTTCAGACTTCCCAAATTGGTGTGGAAATCTACATAGAGGTTGGCATCGTCAACCGATGCACTGAGAGGGTCGGACTGGGAGCGGCTTGGAGGATTTAATTCACCTCTTAATACGATTTCGTTCTCTCCACCTTCATCGCGCATGGCGAAGCTGAAATTTGAATTTGCCATCAGGCAAAACAATGTGATTAAAACTGTAATTGTGCGTTTCATTTTACTGTATTTTGATAACGCAGCAAAAATCTGTTGAAAAAAAGCCATTCCGAACTTTTTTTCAAATCATTCCGAACTTTTTTAAATGCGAAAATCCGCAATCAATTACAATTCAATAAAATAATAAATTTTTTATTCCGAACTTTTTTTTCATTCATTCCGAACTTTTTGCTCCAAAATCTTGTGCTCGGTAAGCATCCTTCTGATTTTCGGGCGGTTTTTGTCCACCATATTGATAGTTGTGTCCAGAAGAATGGCCTCGGTTGGGCGCGGCACATTCATCAGGATGAACACGGCTGTCTTGAATTCATCGTCAGTCAAATCGGGGCAACTTTGGCGGATGTTTTGGGTGACATGGGGATAAAGTTCGTCAACCACTTTCAGGGCGGCAGCCCAGAAATCGGATTTTCCATATAAGGAATTGCACAAAGTGTCAAGAAAAGCCTTGTCGCTTGTGTTCAGCCGGTAGACCTCCATATTGCACAGGGTCTTGAACCGGTTCCTAAGGCGTTCATCCTTGTTGGCATTGGCAGCATTTAGCAAATCCAAAGTCCGTTGTAGCAAGTCAGTTTGGCCATCCTGTTGTTTTTTACGGCTGTCGAGTTCGTCTTGCAGTTCGATGGTCTGCTGCTTGAACGACAGGAAATCATCTTTCAACCTAAGCATTTCCTTTTCGCGGCGCAAAAGGACAAACAGCACTACGGATAGAAACAGTGCTAACGACAGCAAGGCGAAAACTAAAAAGAGGATGGTTTTCCGACGCTGAGCAAGTTCCTGATAATATTGGTTCTGTTGCGCCTCAAAATCGTATTTCTGTTGCGCTTCATAGACAGATTGTTGCAATTGCTTTCTATATTCTGAAGATAGAATTTCGGTATAAAGTTGATGGGTGTGGTATGCCGAATCGACATTTCCAATGCTTTCTTCATATTTGGTAAGGAAAGAGAAAATAGCAGTTTTTTCAGCACCATCCTCCACATCTTTCACTTCACCTTGCAATTTTTCTGCATAATAACCCGCCGAATCCATTTCGTTCAAGCCTAAAAACAGATTGGCGTAATTGAGATGGTGGCGAATGCTGTCGTTATCGGCCTCACCTGCTATAGCCGATTGCTTTAATAACATAAGCGACTGTCCAAAGTCTTCTTTTTCCCTATAGACAATGCTCATTGCATTCAATAATTTGCTTTCTTCCGCAACGTTTTCGGCTTTTTTGGCCATTTCCAATCCTTTTCCAAGATAATGCAAGGCGCTGTCGTTTTCGTGCTGCAAGATAAAAGTTTGTCCAATGGCCCTATACATCTGTGCTTTTCTTGATAAATTAAAAGCATAATACATGCAGGCCTCCTTATAATTTCGCAAAGCCTCATCAAAATAGCTAGAATTGTAATTCAGATTGCCCAAATAGAATTTTGCCCTCGCCATAAGTACACTGTCGGCTGTTTGGCTTGCCAGCGAAAAAGCCTTGTTGTAGGCATCGACGGCGGCATCGGTCTGGCCTTGCTCTTCAAGGACGCAGGCACTGAGCAGCGTGGCTTTGGCCTGCTGCGGCAAGTCGTCGTTTTTTTCGTAATAACGGTAAGCCTCGAAGATGGCGGTGTCGTTTTTTATCTCCTTTCCGCTCATGAAAGCGGCCTCAACATGGAGCATGGCGTACTTCATGCGGTCGCTTTTGCGGAGCGAAACGCTGGGTGCCGATATGGAATCGAGGCTGTGCAAAGCCGCTTCGGGGTTGGTGTCGATACTGTGTTCCGCCTTGCGCAACAATGTCTTAGGGTCGGGAATGGGGTTGTCTAAGCACGACGGAAGGCAACACAAAAGCAGCAAGTATATGATGAGATGCTCTAAAGTTTTCATGCCACAAAAATAGGAAAAATTTCACTTAGCATCCAGCCAAGAAAACAATGCTTGCCCCGCTGCAAATGGAACGCAAATCAAAAACGAACCCTCTCATTCGTTTGATTCGCCCAATTTGCGGTCTATCAAAAAACCACCGAATCCTTTTAAAAATCCAAACTGAAAATCCTTATTGATTTTGGATGGATTGTATGATGGTTTGACAAACCCTATTTTGTGCCGTCATGTAACATGCCATTTACAAAGTCGCAGTGAAGAAAAGACCTTCAGAATCGCGGGGTTTGTTAGAATGTTATTTGTTATTTTGTTACAAATGGCAATTTTCATCTTTTTCCGTTAGGTAAAACAAGTAGGCAGCGAACCGAAAACCATCAGAAATGCTAAAAATAACAAAGTAACAGTAACAAAATAACAGTGGTCTGCCAGCACCCTGGGCGCTATCAACAATAGCTCCTCTCTCAATCACCGCCATGTCAAGTCCAACTGCGATAAGGGATGACATGGAGCGGAGCAAAGGCGGAGTAAGGGTTGATGGCGGGAGGGGTGCTCGCAGTTTCCTGCCTGTTGTTTGTGGACACCATGACTCTCCTTGCGTTTCCAATCCATCATGCGCCAGCCAATCTGTATAATTGATGCGCTTTTTTTAGAAACAAATTATTCACAAATCTTGAAACAAATTTTTTTTTGCGTTTCTATTGGTTCCATGTCGGCGCCTAATCGGCCGCCCGACAAGCAGTCACCGGCAAGCCGTCGCCTGCCATCCGAAAGGAACGATTTGTTGGGCGATTAGCACGGCGGCTTGCCGCCAGCATTGTCCGAAACGGAAGCAATGATTTATGATTGATTTGTAATTGATTTGTTTCCCAAAAACATCATGCGCCAGCCAATCAGCGGAAGTCAGCGGCATCTGCGGGAGAAAAATATCTATTTAATCTGTCAAATCTGTAGTGTTCAAATATTTGTAAATCAGCGAAATCTGCGGTTTCACAAATCACACCAACAAAAACAAAATCCCACCCAAGTCGGTCAAGGCGCCATCATACAATTCTATGAGATTAAATCCATTGCGCGAAAGGAAAGCATCCAATTCGGTTTTTTCCTTCAATTTGGAGGTGTCGCCGCAAACCAAAAGACTTTGGTTGAAAACGCCGCAACAGCCAGGGAAAAATCCATAATCGTGACCTTCCAAATGAATTTGACGCGGGTCGATGTAAAGGACATCAAAATCCGAATCTTTCAATTTCTGAAAGATGCCCAAATTGGAAGTGATGAAAGCCTTTTCGTTCAAAGCCAAAAGATTGCAGCGCGTATAGGCTTGATTGACATTGATTTGCTGCTTTTCGGCGTAGAGTTTCAGAATCCGTTCATCGGTAAATTTCAGGTTGTGAACCAAAATATTTTTCGTACCGCAAGCATTGTAATGCACCGTTTCGGGATGCGCAAAACCTAAGGTTTGCTTGCCACGCATAAGTTTCATGCCCGCCTTGTGTAATTCGGCAATCCATTCTTTCGGTGTGTTCGGTGCAAAAACAAGCTGGTTTTCAGCATATTGAAAAAAGAAAATGTCGGGATGGGCAGCAATGGAAGGATAAACAAAACTGACTGGTTCGAGCCAAAGAACTTTGCCAAAAGCCGCTAATTTTTGCTTTGCTGCTTCAGGCATTAATGCAGAGGCAAGGATTATGGTCTGCTTGCTTTCGTCGGAAACTTCATAATGGAAATCGGCAGGGGAGAGGCTGTCATCACAAAGGAAATCAACCTGTTGAAACGAATCAAGCAATTTTTTTCGGTTTGCCGCCTGATAACCGATGGCATTTGTGCGTTGTGATGAATGGGTATAAAGAATCAGACGATTTCCTACACCTTGAATGTTTTCAAACCTTCGGCGCCAAATTTCACCGAAAACCATCTCGGCAAAGTTATGATGATAAGGTCCCGCCACACAATCGCCGCCATCCAATTCATCGGAAGGATGCAAGCCTATGCGCAATACATTTACCTCGTTTTCAATGAAATAAGAATAAATATCCGCAGAGCGCTGAACAGCCTTTTCGATAGTCAAAGGTTGATATTGACCTTTGCGGTAACGCTTCTCAAGCACCGTGTCTTTCACCACCAGACAAGGATAAATGCGTGTTTCCTTTGCGCCAAGCGAAACAATGTCTTTTGCAGTCTGGAAATCCTTTTCAGGGGAAGAACCTAGCAAGCCAATCATCATTTGCAAACCCAAAATAAATCCTTCGGCAAGAATCATTTCCGAAGCCGATTTTATGGCCTCAAAATCATGGCCTCTGCCACATTGCAAAAGCACTTCATTGTCAGTTGATTGTGCGCCAAGTTCAATGTTGCGCATCCCGAATTTTTTCAACACATTCAACCTTTCCTTATTAATATAATCCGGGCGCGTGCTGCATCGTATGCCTTGAATTTGACCTTTCTCAAGATAAGGTGCAACCGTTTCAAGATACTCATCTTGCATTTTTTCGGGCAAACCAGTAAAATTTCCACCGAAAAAAGCCACTTCAACAAACCTGTCTTTTTCCTTAAATGATTGCAAATGTGAGTCTATGATATGTTTTACTTGCTCACAATCAGGAATTTGACTTTTACCCGCAATGCTGAACTGATTGCAATAGACACAACGGAACGGACAAGCCAACTCTGGAAGAAAAACAGGTATGTTATAGTATTTCATGCCGCAAATTTCGGACAAAAAACGCAACCAAACGAAAAAAGATATACTTTTGCAATTTTGTAGCAATTAATAGAGTTATTAATAGAAAAATCTCATAAAAAATGAAAAGCAAACTCACAACCATCGCAATGATTCTTCTGGCTGCATTCATCACGCTCGGAGGAACGACAAGTTGCAAAAGCAAGAAAAGACTTGCAAAAGAAGCTGCCGAAGCAGAGTACAAATCGAAAGTGGCCGATGCCATCAAGGATTTGAACGCCATTTTGGACGACGAAACGCTGTGGACTTTGGAAGAAAAAGAAGCCCGCGTGCAAACCATCAAAGACTGGAACCTGCAAAATGCCGAAGTCGACGACCTGCTGTTCCAAGTGGAAAAGAAACTGGCCCGCGAACGCGCTCAGAAAAACGAAGAGGAACGCCGCGCCGCCGAAGAACGCGAACACGCACAATCGACTAACGTAGTGTTGGAGAACAACTTCCGCAGCATTGCCAATGCCGGCAGCATCTCACAAGCCAACCGTGTCATCAATGAAACCTTGGGAATGTTTGAATCGAACAACGTTCCAGTGCTGATTATCATCAGTCAAGCCGGCGGCTTCAACGATTACGACCGCCCGACCACCATTGAAAAATATCTCAATTACCTGAAAGACCAGAAGATTTCGCGCAACAGTGTCAACGACATCAAATACAACGCTAACGGCAAAATCAGCGAACTGGAACTCATTAAAAAATAAGGTAAATCGTAGTTAAATTATTGTTTGTCAATTAGAAAGGAAATAAAAATGAAAAAGATATTAGCAACATTAGTCATTGCATTATTCGTTGTCGGCAGTGCCATTGCACAAGATGAACTGAGTTTCGAACGCAAACAGGCCATCGACAGTCTGGCATTGGAAAAAGTCAGAGACCTGAGCAAATACATCAAAATTGCAGGATCGAAAGACACACCTTTCAGCGAAGCAAACCGCGTCATCGACCGCGCTGAGGAACTGTTTATGAGCGACGCTGAAATCGGCGTTTCATCGCTGTCATCAAACACAATTCAGTATTACAGAGTGCGCAAATATTTCGAGCGTCTCATGCGCCTGAACTACGACCGCGTTGAAATTGAATGGTACAACATCGAGTATGTTAGCGACTTACAGCGTCAACCTGATGGAACCTACGTCGGTGTCATCACCATTTTCCAAACCTTCAGAGGCTACGATGCAGAAGGCAACTTGGTCTACAAAGACACGACCAAGAAAGACATCACCGTGTACGTGAAGCGCAAGGAAACACAAATCGGTGGCCGCACCATCGGCTTCTGGGATGTTTTGCTCGGCGACATGCGCGTCAAGGAAACGACAAACAGATAACAAGGTCACGGGAATACGAGGCAACGAGGTCACGAGGTCATAAAAATCTTCGTAACCCCGTAGCCTCGATGTCTCGAACCCCCGCAACCTCGAACCCCCATAAATTGGTTTTTCAGATGAAAAGATTTCGGATGATAATCATCGTGGTTTTGTGTGCCATAAGCTCATATTCGGCTGTGGCCCAAACCGTTGGCAATTTCATTAAAGATGAAACCGAACTGTATGCCATGACCAAACAGATGGGGCAGTTTATGCGACGCTTCAATTACGAAGAAGACCAGTTTGGCTACAAGCTAAACCCGAAAGACCCGAAATACCGCAGCAACGAAATGCGGCAACAGTCACTGCCCATTCTGTTCGACCACGAAAAATTCGGCATCAATTCGGAACTGGAACGCTATTTCATTGAAGACGTCACGAAAGACGATTCCGGCTACATGACTTTCTTGGGCGGCAGATGGTTTTCGGAAGTTTCGGCAACTTTCAAATACAACGGAAAAACAGTGCCCATCTCAATGATTCTGACCATCGAAAAGGAAGGCCTCGGCTCAAAATGGGTGCTGACCAATGTCTATTTTTCCGAATACAACAAACTTTTCCCAAATGGTGAAATCGCTGAAAAGGAAAAATATTTCCTGCACCCGATGAGTCACGAACTCGATTTCATGAACATCTACAAAGCCTTCCAGACACCTGAAGTCATTGAATATTACGCATCCAAGGAATACCAACCCGATTACCTGACCTTATTTTTCTACGAAATCAAGAAAGGAAACCTGAAATTCCAGCAAGTCGATTCTGTGAAATTCCACGTCTTCCAAATCAAGGACTGGTATTTCGAAGTGTCGTGGTTCAACCGCTCGGGCACCAACTCCGGCTGGCTCATGTCGAACATCATTTATATGCCTGAAAAAGAAAAGGCCAACCTTATCAAATTCTACCAACCATGAAAAAGATTTTTTTAACCATCATAGCTTTATTTTGCCTGATTGGATTGTGCCAGGCACAGAAACTTTCGAAAGACGAAATGCAGAAATACGAAGCCGAAGTGCGGAGTATGATCACCTATTTTGAAGAAACTTTGAACTTCATAGGCGACACGACCTCGACAGCTCAGGAAAAGGAAATCATTTTCACGGAAAGCTGGAGCAAAATCTTCATTGATGATAAGGTTCAGATCGAAGACGACTTGGACAACAACCGCAAGACACCTATTAACAAAGACGTTCAGGCCTATCTGAAAGACATCGACTTTTTCTTCAAGAAAGCCATGTTTCAGTTTGATATTCAAAACATTGCCAACAGCACGAGGGAAGATGGCTCGATTTTCTTCAAGGTGAATCTGACCCGCCATTTGACTGCAGTCACCATCAACAATGAAAAGGTTGACAACGTGAAAAACCGTTTCATCGAAATCAACCTCGACCGCCAGAACAGCAACCTGAAAATTGCCAGCATCTACACTTCGAAAATCAATGAAAAAGAGGAACTTAGAAACTGGTGGAACACACTTTCAGGCAATTGGAAAAAGAGATTGGGCGAAGGCATAAAGCTTTACGACAGCATCCCGATTGAGACCGTCGGCATGATTACCGCCACCGATTTCATTGCTTCCTATCCTGTTGAAGACCCCATCAATGGCACGGAAATGCGCGATAAAGTCTTCAAAAACGACATGGCCGAACTCGACAGCAAACTGAAATTGGTCACGCAAAAACAAAACGTCGACATTTCAGGCATCCGCGAAATCATCAGCGCAGAGCCATTAAACGAACTTTCCGATTTGGTCAACCTCGACATTTCAGGCACATCTATCGAAGACATTTCGCCTTTGCGCAGTGCCAACAAACTAAAGGTTTTACGCGCCAATTCCACGCTGATTACTGACATTTCGGCATTGAAATACGACATCACTTTGGAAGAACTCGAAATCGCCAACACCGTGATTGATGACATTTCAGTCCTACAATCGCTGAGAGGCTTGAAAAAACTAAACATTGCCAATACTTTGGTCAACAGTCTGAGAGATGTGAAAAACTGCCCCGAACTGACCCAACTCAATGCCAGCGGCAGTAAAATCAGCGGCATTTCGCCGATTCAGGATTTGGAACACCTTGTTTCCATCGACGTGAGCAACACCACCATTCGCGACCTTTCGGCCTTGACAGACATGACAACCCTGCAAAGCGTGAACGTTTCGGGAACCGCCGTCAGCAATCTGCAAGCCCTAAACGAATTAGAAAACCTGCGCGAACTATATTGCAGCAACACCAACATCAAGGATTTGACGCCTGTAAAAAACCATCGCCGCCTTGGAAAAATCTATTGCGACAAAACCAAAATCGGCATCGAAGAAGCCAGTGCTTACACTAAGGAAAACCCTTATACCTTAGTCATTTACGACACGGAAGCCTTGCGCGAATGGTGGAACAACCTGCCGATTTACTGGAAAGCTATTTTCTCGAAACAAATCAATTTGGAATCGGAACCTACCACCGAGCAACTGCATGAAATCATCAACATGAAGGAGCTCGACCTTTCGGGCAATCCATACATTCAGAACCTGCTGCCTGTCAGCCGTTTAACGAACTTGCAGAAACTCAACATTTCGAACACCGAAATCAGCAACCTGATGGCTTTGCAAGGCATGTTCAACTTGGAAAACCTCATTCTGAAAAACACTTTCGTTGACGATTTAAGTCCATTGCAAGACATGAACAGTTTGCGCGAACTGAACATCGAGAACACGCCGATTACCAACCTGACACCATTAGCGACAGATGCAAATCTGGAAACCGTTTGGGCCGACAGCACCAACATTAAAAAACACAATGTGGTGGCACTGAAAGAAGTTCAAAAACAAGTTACCGTTGTTTATCAGACGGAAGACTTAAAACTATGGTGGACAAACATCGACGACACTTGGAGAGAAATTTTCAGAGCACACGTTCCGTATACTTCAACCATGCCGACCGATTTACAGTTGCAGCAAATCCTCGACTTGCGCGAAATCACCATCGACCCAGAAATGCAAATCGAATCGTTGGCTCCGATTGCAGATTTGACCTGGATTGAATCGCTCACCGCAAACAACCAGAGCATCAGGGATTTGAATCCGCTTTCAAACAAGATTTACCTGAAAGAACTCAACATTCCGAACACGCCCGTCAAGAGCTTGGAACCTATTGAAATGGACACCGCATTGGTACTGCTGAATATCGAAAACACGCAAATCGACGAATTGGATCCGCTGAAGAACATGCTCAACCTCAACACATTGAACGCCAGCGGAACACCTGTCAGTTCATTGAAGCCGTTGACTGGATTAGTGAATTTGGAAAAACTTTTCATCAACAACACCGATGTGAAAAACCTTTCACCGATTGAAGATCTGGCATCGCTGAAACAGCTGAAAGTCTACAACACGAGAGTGAGAAACAAGACCATAGAAAAGTTGCAGGAGAAACGTTTGGATTTGAATATCACTTACTATTAAAGACGAAGGGGTTAAACGCAAATTTCCAATAATTATCCATTAATAAATGAACAACAAACAATTATTGGTTCATTTGTGGAAATTTGCGTTTTTCCTTTTTTCGAATTTATGTTTGCCCAAAACAAAAAACTAATAAAAACTTTTACTATCTTTGACGCAAATTTTATCTCCGAATGAACGAAGAAAACAACAAATGGTTAGTTGTCGTCAATCCTAAGGCTTGCATTGGAAGGGGAGAAAAGGATTGGCCAACGATAAAACAGATTTTATTAGAAGAAGGCTTTGATTTTGAGGCTGTTGTAACGGAACATCAAGGTCATGCCATCGAAATTGTCAGGCAAGGCATTGCCGAAAAAGGTTTCCGCAAAATCATTTCCGTGGGCGGCGACGGCACCAACAACGAAGTCATCAACGGCATTTTCACACAAAACACGGTTCCAACCAACGAAATCACGATGGGCACGATTCCAGTCGGAACAGGCAACGACTGGGTCAAGACTTTCGATTTTCCGACAGATTACCAGAAAATCGTGAAAATCCTGAAAGCAGGACATATTTTCGCCCACGACATCGGAAAAGTTACCTATTACAACGATGGCGACCCAAAGACACGTTATTTCTTGAATGCCGCAGGAACTGGTTTGGACGAGATGGTCTGCGAAAAGACCAACATCATGAAACAGCAAGGCAAAGGCGGCAGAATCAGGTACTTGCTGAACACGGCTTCCTGTCTTTTGAAATTCAAGACACCACACATCGTGATTGAAATAGACGGAAAAGAAGTCTTCAACGACAGGATTTTGAGCCTTTCTGTCGGAAACGGAAAATTCATCGGCGGAGGCATGATGATGATGCCCAATTCCATTCCCGACGACGGACTTTTCGACATCACGGTCATCAAGGAAGTACCGTTTTTTTGTTTCGTCACGAAAATCAACAGCATTTTCGATGGAACTTTCATTCATAAAATGAAACAGGTTTCAACATTCCGAGGCAGAAAAATCAAAATCATGTCAAAGCCAGAACACTCTTTATTCCTTGAAACTGAAGGCGAAACGTTCACAAACTCGCCTTTCGATTTCGAAATTCTTTCAAAAGCAGTCAACATGCTTGTCAAGCAAAACGCGGGAAGAAAAGCACACATTGAAAAATCCTAAATACATAACATTATGATAAACATTAATCAAGTAAACTTTGAAAACAAGCGCGTTGTCGTACGCGTCGATTTCAACGTCCCATTGGACGAAAACTTCAATATTACCGACGACACCCGTATGCGTGCAGCCATGCCGACCATCCAGAAAGTCATCAACGACAAAGGCATGATCATCCTGATGTCGCACCTTGGCCGCCCGAAGAAAAACCCAGACCCGAATTTCTCCATGAAGCCGATTTTGGCCCATCTGAAGGAACTTGTCGGAAAAGACGTAGCATTTGCCGAAGACTGCGCAAAAGCCGCCGATAAGGTCGCTGCCATGCAGCCTGGCAATGTCCTGCTGCTCGAAAATCTTCGCTTTTATGCCGAGGAAGAAGGCAAGCCACGCGGCATTGAAAAAGGCGAAGAAGGCTACGACGAAGCCAAGAAAGCCTTGAAAGCCTCGCAAAAGGAATTCACCAAGACCTTGGCAAGCTATGCGATTACTACATCAACGACGTTTTCGGCACCGCACACCGCGCCCACTCTTCCACCGCTTTGATTGCCGATTATTTCGATGCCGACCACAAGATGTTCGGCTACCTGATGGGCAAGGAAGTGGCAGCCGTCAACAAAGTAATGAACGAAATCCAACGTCCATTTACAGCCATCATGGGTGGTTCGAAGGTTTCCACAAAGATTGACATCATCGAAAACCTGCTCACAAAGGTTGACAACCTCATTCTTTGCGGTGGCATGACTTATACCTTCAAGAAAGCCCTCGGCGGCAAAATCGGCAATTCGATTTGCGAAGACGATAAGCTTGACTTCGCCCTGAAATTCTACAAAAAGCAAAGGACAAAGGCGTGAACCTTTACCTTTCGTTCGATGTCGTGGTTGGCGACAAATTCTCCAATGATGCCAACACGCAAGTCGTTGATCCAATGAACGTTCCTGACGGTTGGGAAGGCATGGATTGCGGTCCTGAAAGCCGTAAATTCTATGCTGGCATCATCAAGCAATCGAAGACCATTTTATGGAACGGACCTTGCGGCGTATTTGAATTCGACAAATTTGCCGAAGGTTCAAAAGCATTGGCCGATGCCATTGTTGAAGCTACCGAACAGAACGGCGCTTATTCTCTGATTGGCGGCGGCGACAGCGTCAGCTGCATCAACAAGTTCGGCTTGGCCAACCGCGTAAGTTACGTTTCAACCGGCGGCGGCGCTTTGCTCGAAGCCATCGAAGGCAAAGAACTGCCTGGCATTGCTGCCATTAAGAAATGATTTATTAATTTCATCTGCTTTTGGCTATTAGCCTTTGGCTTTTGGCTTAGCTAATCATTAAAATAGAAAAAAACTTCTATTTAATGAATCGGTAAGCCAGTGGCCAGCAGCTAATAGCCAAAAGCAATATTATGTCCGTCATGTCGAAAACCATCGTCAACATCATTGATAAAAGCGACCCTTTGCCAGCTTATCTATTCACAAAACAAGTCCACGCTAGTGGCGATAAGTTCCTTTTCATTTCAACCGAAGAAGAAGCCGACAGCATTGCTACTCTGACCAAACAATTGGCTATCAACGAAAACGATTTCGAAACCATCATCATTGAAAGAGAAAACGGAAAATTCCTATATGAACTGATTTGTCGCAAGATAAAGGAAAGACTCAACAAGGAAACGGAATATTACGTCAATCTGGCAGGCGGTTCGCGTTACATGGCTTTGTCAGTGCAACATGTCTTTGAAGATTTCAAATCATTGTTTTTCTACACGCAAACCCGTGAAAATCAAATCGTAAAGACCATTTTCGACAACAGCATTTACGACAACGACGATGTGGTTTACCCGATTGACTACCGCATGACGCTCAGCGAATATTTCGAACTTTACGGTTTGGACCACGATGCCAACGAGCCACGAAAAGCCGTGCGCGACGCTGCCTTCGCAAAACATCTATTCACTTTGTTTACGCAAAATCTGCTCAGTCAGGGCGATTATAAGGCAATGGATATTTTGCGCGAAAAATACCGTAATTGGAAATTTATCAGGATTTCGGAAGTCGAACATCCGACAAAAGATTACATGACGGCCATCCCGAATCTCAGCAAGTTTCTGGAATTCATCGGTTTTGTGCCGAAAATGAAAAATTCGCTGCAACGTGAAGAAATTGAATACCTCACTGGCGGATGGTTTGAGGAATATGTCTACTATCTGATAAAAGCAACCGTAAATCCACAGGACATTGCCATGGGCGTTCACATATCGAGCAACGGACTGAAACACAACAACGAACTCGATGTTTGTTTCATGAAAGCCAACAAACTGTATGTCATTGAATGTAAGACAGGTGTGAACAGCGAAAGCTTGTTCAATGAAATCGTTTACAAGGTATGCGCCCTGAAAGAAGTGCTGCTTGGAATCAGCAACTCCTACATTTTTTCGCTGAAAAAAGACTACAAAGGCAATTGGAGAAAGACGGCCAACTACATGGATATTTCATTCTGCGACTACAATTGCCTGACAAAACCGCAAAACATTAAGAAAGTGATTAATAGGATGGTGGAGATTGCGAAAGAGTGAGCGTTTTTATTCTGACAAAAAGCATAAAAGTAGATCATTTTTACACTTAAAACAAAGAAGCTATGAAAAAAGCATTAATCATCTTATTATTATCAAGTATATTAGGAGGACGAATCTACGGACAATGTTTTCA
>JAGHSL010000297.1 GCA_018065885.1 Candidatus Limimorpha equi | reverse complement strand
TCACCATCTGAATGGTTGAGCAATTTGGATTGGCGATGATATGTGTTTCGCGGGTGATGGTGTCGGCATTGATTTCGGGCACAACCAAAGGCACGTTGTCATCCATGCGCCAGGCCGAACTGTTGTCGATGACGTAGGTTTCTTTTTCAGCAAATTGCGGCGCATATTGCCTTGAAGCTGCCGCCCCTGCGGAAAAAATAGCGATGTCGGGACAAGCATTGATGGCATCTTCAACACTGATGACTTGGTGCGTTTTGCCACGGAAAACGATTTCTTTTCCAATGGAACGCTCTGATGCTGCAACAATGAGCTCATCGATTTCAACGTGTTGTTCGTCAAGTACTTGAAGCATTTTTGAGCCAACCAAACCTGTGGCGCCGACTACTGCGATTTTCATAGGAATAAAATTTATCAAATTAGAAAAACAATCTCACGCTGCTCTAAAGATATCGATTCCATATTTTTCAATTTGCTGTTTAAATAATGGTTTTAGATTGTTATGGTCTCTGACGACATCGACACGGCAACCTAACAGATTTTCAAGGAAATCAGCCGCTTCGCAAATGGTATAAAATACAGGAGGCATGATAACGAACAGGTCAACATCGCTGTCCTCGTTGTGTTGGTTGCGGGCTACAGAACCGAACAGACGCATATAGGTGATGCCGAAACGGTTTTGTAATTCATCAGCATTTGCTTGTAAAATCGCTATATATTCCTCTCTTGTTCTCATACTAAATTTCTTGCTGCAAAAATAAAACGATTTTTCCGTTTATTATTGATTTGAATTAATTTTGTTTGCAAGTCTGAAAAACAATATCTTTGCAAACACATATTGAATGAATAATGAGAAAATCCCTTTTACTTTTGCTATTATTCCCGTTATTGGGTTGGGCTCAGGTCGGTGATGACTTTTCGGATGGCGATTTCACCAACAATCCGACTTGGTCGGGAACTGATGATAAATATTTGGTAAACACCAATTTGCAACTTCAACTGAATGCCGAAGAAGCAGGAACGGCTTATCTTTCTTTGCCCATAACGGAATTTCAGGAAATGGAATGGCGTTTCTGGATCCGCGAGAATTTTGCGCCATCTGGAAACAATTATTCCGATGTGTTTCTTTCGGCTGATAATGCTGATTTAACGGCAGTTACACAAGGTTATTTCTTGCGTTTCGGCGAAGGTGGCAGCAGCGATGCCGTCGAACTTTTCCGAAAAGATGCTGATGGCAATCACAGCATTTGCCGTGGCACGGAAGGCGCCATTGCTGCTTCGTTTGCGGTTTTTGTCAAGGTGAATTGTGACCGTGAAGGCAACTGGACTTTGCAGACTTGCCATGATAATTCTGGTAATTATGTCACTGAAGCACAGGGTGTTGACGATACATTTCCCCATAACGGCTATTTCGGTTTTGTAAACACTTTCACGGCATCAAATGCGAAGAAAATCTTTTTTGATGATGTGTATGTCGGTCCGAAAGTCGTTGATAACGAGCCGCCAACCTTGATTGCAACGAATGTCGTTGATGACAAAAACATTCAACTGGTTTTCAGTGAGATATTGGATGAAACGACGGCTTTGAACGTCGGCAATTACACGCTTGATAATGGTGGCGGACATCCCGTTTCAGTGACTTGGGGCGAAAACCAAACCGTTGTAAATCTGCTATTTGCAAATGAATTTGCCAATGGCGTGAACTACACTTTGACCATCCAGAACCTCGCGGATTTGGCAGGCAATGTGATGGAAACGGCACAGACTTCGTTTTCGCTTCACAATGCTTCGGAAAACGATGTGGTCATCAATGAAATCATGGCTGACCCTTCGCCTGTCGTGGGTTTGCCTGAATGGGAGTTTGTGGAGCTTTTCAATACAACTAATCTTGCCATCGACTTGAAAGATTGGACTTTAACCATCGGTTCAACGACAAAGGTTTTCGACAATTGCACGATTGCACCGAATGGCTATCTCATTGTCTGTCATATCAATGCAGTTGATGAATTATCGGCTTTTGGGCCAGTTTGCGGTTTGTTGACTTCATCGACGACCATCACGAATGGTGGAACAAGCATTCGTCTTGCCGATAAAAACGGTAGCTTGATTTCGGAAGTCACTTTCGATATTTCGTGGTATCACGACACAAGCAAAGACGATGGCGGCTGGACTTTGGAGCAGATTTCGCCCAACAATCCTTGTGCGGGCGGCAACAACTGGGCGGCTTCCGTGAATGAAACAGGCGGCACGCCTGGTGCGCAAAATTCCATTTACGACCCGACGAGTGCCGTGCCGAAAATCGCCAAAGTCGAGGTTTGCATTGCCGACTCGCTTCTTGTTTATTTCGACCAAACCATGAATCAGCAATCCATTGAAAATGTGAATGTCTATCAAATTCTGGAATCGAACCAGCATCCGCAAAATGTAGGTTATGTCGATTCTTTGGATTGCGTCTGGCTCAAGTTCAATCCTGCCTTGCAAGAAGGCGTTAGCTTGACTTTGAAAGTTGGAAATTCGGCGGTCAACTGCATCGGAACGCCTGTGGGCGACAACGAGATAGTTTCTTTCGTTATTTCAAAGGAAGCTGCTGAATATGATGTGGTTATCAACGAGATTATGGCAGACCCGACACCTGCCGTCGGCTTGCCGGAATGGGAATACATTGAACTTTATAACACGACCGATTATGTCATCAATTTGGAAGGTTGGCAGATTCAGGTTGGTGCCAACGACAATGTTTTCGGCAATGTCATTCTTGCGCCTCACGCCTATCTGATTGTGTGTCACAACGATGCGGTCGATGAATTGAAAACTTTTGGCGATTGCGTCGGCTTCGGTTCGTTTGCCATCGGAAATACGGGTTCGACGATTATATTAATAGGTAAGAACGGCCAGATGATTTCGCGTGCCGATTTCAGCAATTCGTGGTATCATGATGCCGACAAGAAGGATGGCGGCTGGTCGGTGGAGCAAATCGACCCGATGAATCCGTGCGCGGCGGCTTCCAACTGGACGGCTTCGGTCGATGCCTTGGGTGGCACGCCGGGCAGCATCAATTCGGTTGATGGCCAAAATGAATCGCAGCCTAAAGTGGAGCGTATCAGCATGTTTTCCAATTATATAGTGCAACTTTGGTTCGACCAGCAAATGAATCCGGCCACTTTGATGGATGTGAATCATTTCTATGTTGATGAAATCGGGGTGCATCCAACATACGCCAACATTAATCCAATGGATGCAACCTTCGTTGAGCTCGAATTTGATTACGGTTTTGAAGAAGGCGTAATTTATTCCTTGATTATCAACGATGTGGAGAATTGCATTGGCAACAAGATTGAACCTGATACGAAAGTTCAGTTCGGCATTCCGAATGAAATTGCAGAAGGCGAAATCCTCATCAATGAAATCATGTTCGACCCGATTGCGCCAGGTGTGGATTATGTGGAGTTGTACAATCATTCCGATAAAACCTTCGACCTCAGCAATTTAATGTTGGGTGTCATAAAGGAAACTTTTCCCAATCCGGCCGATACGACTTTGAAGGAAATCGTTACTGACAGCCGTCTGTTCTTGCCCGGAACTTACGTTTTGCTTTCGACGAACAGTCAGATTGTGGGCGAGCAATACGAATGTTCAACGGAGAATTTCGTTGAGATGGCTTCCTTCCCAAGCTATGCCAACGCTGGCGGAACAGCGATTCTGATTAGCAAGGACGGCACCATGATTGACCAAATGTATTTCACCGAAAAGATGCATTATCCGCTGATTAAGGTGACGAAAGGCGTTGCTTTGGAGCGTGTTTCATTCGACATTCCATCTGATGATGCCGGCAATTGGCATTCGGCAGCCGAAAGCGTTCATTTTGGCACACCGGGTTATGAAAACTCAATGATGCAAAACGTTGAGCCGACCGATGATGCCGTTACAATTGCGCCAGACCTTTTCTCGCCCGATGGCGACGGCATTGATGATAACTGCATGATTTCCTATCAGTTTGATGAGCCGGGTTACACGATGAATGTCTACATTTTTGCGGCTTCCGGGCAATTGGTCAG
>JAGHSL010000360.1 GCA_018065885.1 Candidatus Limimorpha equi | reverse complement strand
ATTCATAGCTCTCTCCATTTTTCACCCAGACATCAACCGTATAAGTGTTTTCCGCAACAATCGGTATCATGGATATTTGCCTGATAATCCAGCCATCAAAATGCATCAAGTCCAGCGAGTCGTAGCGATGTGCTACATAATCTCTTTCACCTGTATAAGCCATTTCTGTAAAGTCTTCCCCATTTGACCATGTGAGCATGGCTTCCTGATTGAGAGTGCTTTCCGCAGGATAATTCCACTTCAGCACGATGTTGTTTTCATTCTGCTCCGCAGTCAGTTCATGAATGCCATTCAAATTATTTGTTTCTGAGATAAAGATACAATAATATGGTTCAAAACCATTGTCAATTCTCATTGTTGATGAAAACGTAGCCGTTAACTCTATGCCATTCATTAAGGTGTCATTGCCAATGATAACTGCTTCAATATCATAATAAGGTCCTACAAAAACTCTCTCGTTGTCAAGATAATAAAATTCATCACCGCTAAAAAATGCCAATTCCATTCCTGGCATTGGAACGGAACCGATTGCTGGGCTTGGCGCATCTTCCAATATTCCCATCAATGTCTTATCTTCAAGCGACTGTAAAGCAGCAATTTCAAAGGAAAAGAACATGTTGCCAAACATATCATAGTGTGAGGTTTCAACTCCACCAACAGAAACAGATGTGTTTTCTTCATAAAGGTCTGGATTGATGAAACTATGCTGCATTGCATCTTTAATGGTTAAATAATAGTAGTCGGTTCCGTCGTACACACTCAAGCACTGTAAACTGTTATTTAGGGAAAGGGTGCCTTCTATGTTATCGGAAACAATGCCATACGGAATGGCAAGTTTCAGGTTAAATACCATAAAAGGCTCACCATAATAGTCTGTCCATATTTCATGGGAGCCAACAAATATGTACTGTGACGTGGAATTGATAGTCTCTCCATTAACCACCCATGATGTATAATCCGTTTGTAATTCACCATCAATGGCAACAAAGTAAAGAGGTTCACCATTATCATTGGTGATGACATACGCATCAACGGAATCTGGCCCTGGATAAGCTATCTGGCTAAGAAATCCCATCCAACAAATGCGAGAATTAAAATATAAATATTCAGCATCAACCAGTTCCTTAATATCAATAACACTAAAGTTTTCGCCATTCCCATCTTCCATTTCCAAAACACTTCCAACAACCTTAATTTCATTGCCTACCGAAACAGTATCGTAATGAACAACCAAATCATCCAAATAAGGATTCGGCCAGTAGCCGTCCACCATTACATAATAGGTTTCACCCTCAGTAACGATGGCAAAACGGCTATCGCATACGTTTTGCTCAAAGTATGGTGCTTCCACACGGTTCACCACACCCGTAATGGTGTCCTGGGCAAAATTACCAATCACTGTGAGTTGGGACGCTGAATTATTCAACGAATTTGCTCCAATAGCCACACTGCCATTGTCATAGACTTTCAATTGCCCAAACATTTGACTTGATAAAGCCACGCATATCAAACATGCAATTAATTTAATGACGTTTTTCATATAAACATTTTTTTATGACGGGTTTTATAAATCATTTTCAATCTCTGAGATGGCATAAAACCCATTAATCCAACTCAAAGATTTTCGGTTTGATATTGATCAACTTGTATGGCTACAAAAATACTTTTTTTTATTCAAAACCAACACTTTTTTAAAAAATTTATGGGGGGGGTGGTAAATACTGAATATCAATTAGTTAGCAATAAACAACCGCTTACAAGGGCAGGTTCTTGGTGACAAACAACACAGCGAAGACGCGATTTTCGCGCTAAACTTTATCTAAATCATGAATTTGACAAAATTAATTCAGCACGATTTCCGTGATGATTTCGCGTCCTACCAAGCCATTGAGATTGTCTTTCAATACCGATTTTGAATAGCTCAATTCCATGCGCAAGGCATCGGAATCGACGCGCACAAAAAGCATCTTGTTTCGGATGGCCAAATCAATGGTATGCGAAGCAATGAAAGACCCGACAACAGCTTTCCATGAGTTGATGATTTTCATCTCATCCAAATAATCGGGACCTTTGTGCATCTGGATGAACTCCCTGATTAAGTCGCCTAATTTCTGCACGTTATAGTATTCCATCTCAACCTCCGATTTCAGTGACAACGCCCTTATCGACTTCAAAAATCTTGTGGTTGATGTCGGTATCGTAAAACAGACATTCCACACGTTTCCGCTGTGTGTCGGTAATGAAAACCTGTCCGAAATGGTTGTCGCCGACCAAACGGACCAGTTTCATCACGCGCTGGTCGTCCAACTTGTCGAAAATGTCATCCAAAAGCAGAATGGGCTTGTAGCCAATCTTCTGATAGTTAAACTCGAACTGAGCCAAGCGTATCGACACAACAAACGATTTCTGCTGGCCTTGCGAACCGAATTTCTTCAACTGATGTCCATCAAGTTCAAACTCCAAATCGTCCTTATGGATGCCAACATTCGTGTAACCCGAATGACAATCGGCGTTAAGGCTTTCATCAAGCAGTTCGCGCAACGGTTTTTCGCTGAGGCGCGACTGATAGACAATGCCGACCTGCTCGTTTCCACCCGAAACGATTTCGTAATAATGCTGGAAAATTGGCAGGAATTCTTTCAAGAATTGTTGCCGTTTGGCGTGAATGTCGCCGGCATTCATTATCAGCTGGTCGTCCCAAAGGCGTAGCAAATCGCGGTCGAAAGTGCGTGTTTCGGCAAACTGTTTCAGTTGCGTGTTGCGTTGTTGCAGGGCACGGTTGTATTTCAGCAATGCGTTGAGATACAATGGGTCGAATTGAGAAATGACGCCATCGATGAACTTGCGGCGCAAGTCGCTGCCTTCGTTGATGAGGTCGCGGTCGTAAGGCGAAATCATCACCAAGGGGAATTTCCCGATATGGTCGGAGAGGCGGCTGTATTCCTTTTTATTGAAACGGAACGACTTTTGCGCATCGCGTTTCTGAATGCATGAAACCAGTTCGTCTTCCTTTTCGTCGTGTGAATAAAGACCGTGGATGCTGAAAAAATCCTGATTGTGTCGGATGTTCATCTTATCCGTCGCGCCGAAAAAGCTCTTGCAAAACGAAAGGTAATAGATGGAATCAAGGATGTTGGTCTTCCCTGCCCCATTCAGTCCCACGAAACAATTCACCTTTTCGGACAGCACCATGTCAGCCGATTCGCAATTCTTGAAATTTGCCAGTTTCAGTTCGTGGAGATACATCAATCAAATCACTTGCTAAGATTCACCTTGACCGTCAAGAAATTAGGAGAACCGACGATGTTTGTTCTTGAGCGTGAATAATCAATTTCAAACCGTTTCACCTTGATGCCGAAACCGAGGGAAAATCCCGTAAGGTCGCGTGCAGAAGGTACGGTCATCTTATTGTGTGTGCCGTAGTTATAGGCTGCGCGAAGCACAAGGTTCTTACCGATTTCCAATTCACCGCCAATGACGAAATGGCAACCAACATTTTTGAAAAAACGTGTCGTTTTGTTTTCCTTAATCAAATCGCCGGTGATAGGGTCGTATTTTTCCTCTTCCTTGGCGAGTTGGTCCCATTTCTGGATGTCCTTATAAGCGAACACAAAAGTAAGCGGCAAATGTGCCAGTTTTTTCGAGGCGGTCAAATCGAGGCTGAACGGCATCCAGCCTTCGCTGTTGTCGAAATTGACGGTGAAAAGCTGATGCCCGATGTTTCGTGCAATCAACGACACCGCCCAATCGCTGTAGGCCCAATAAGTGGCGGCCACATCAACAGCCAATGCGCCCGATGAATAGGAATCGCCATGCATAGCGGCATATTTCAGGTTGGCACCGATGCTCCATTTGTCGGTCAGCTCGCGGCCCCAGCCTATGGTCATGGCATAATCGCTAACCTGAAAGGTAGAGCCTAAATCGGTGCCGCCTTCCGAAGTCTCGTTGAATTTGCCGTAATTGTAATATTGCAAGGAAGCGCAGAAACTGCCTGCCTTCTCAAAATCATGGGCATACTGCACGGCAGCGAAATTCGATCCGATGTTGAAATCGCCGACGTATGAAAACGACAGCTGGTCGTTCATCGCCGGGCAAATGGCCGATGGATTGAACGTAGCAGTCTGAATATCACCGTCATGGAACGGCAAAGGCAAACCGCCCAAAGCCGCAACACGCGCCGAATTTGTGGCACGCACAGCCCTATAAAGTCCGTCATTCACTACTTGAGCTTGTGTTGATAATGCAAGCATTGAAGCCGCAAACAGCAATATTTTTGACAAGTTTTTTCTCATTTTTTCTTTTTTAGCCTTTAGCTATTAGCTTTTAGCCATTAGCCAAATCGTTGATTAGACAAAATTTATCATTTATTGTTTGATTCGTTAGCCAATAGCCAAAAGCCAGAAGCCAGAAGCAAAAAGTCAGAAGCAAAACTTTACATCAGACAAGTTCATAACGGACATCTACTCAAATTATTGCATCAAATCAGGCCACGGCCGGTTTTCACCAAGGTTCCGTTTTCCTTCATGACCTGCGAAATCTTGTCCAACATGCCATTGATGAAACGGCGGCTGTCGGGCGTGCTGTAGAATTTCGAAATCTCGATGTACTCGTTGATGGTTACTTTGACTGGAATATCGTGGAAGTAAGAAAATTCCGTCATTGCCATGAAAATCAAAATCTTATCCATCATGGCGAGACGGTCGTAGTTCCAATTGGAGGTGTTTTCTTCAACGATTTTCCTGAACTCTTCGGCATTCGTCATGGTCTTCTTGAACAGATTGATGACGAACTCGCGATCTTCATTCGGAACATTGCCCTGGGTTTTGTAAGCCGATGGCAATCTGGTGT
Organism: Candidatus Limimorpha equi; assembly: GCA_018065885.1. Classification (GTDB taxonomy): domain Bacteria; phylum Bacteroidota; class Bacteroidia; order Bacteroidales; family F082; genus Limimorpha; species Limimorpha equi. The sequence continues at coordinate 905 of JAGHSL010000360.1, read as the reverse complement.
TTTCGTTGAAATCGTTTGGCATCTCGTTGAGGTATTTCCACAACAGGAAGATGGCAATCTGGTAATCGCTGTTGAAGGAGAGATTGCGGTCGCAATAGAAATCGGAGAGGAAAGTTTTTTCGCTGCCTTCTTCATCTTCGGCGATTTCTTCAGCCATATATTTATCGACGATGGAAACCAAGAACTTGCGGTCGTCCTCGAAACTGTCCTCGCTGCTGTTCATGTAAGCCTGATATTCAGGATATTCGCGCAGGCGGTTGTAGAAGCCACGGATGAAATCCTCGCGATAGTCGGCCCAGTTGATCTTGTATTGTTCTTCCAAGGCAAGCAGGTGCTTGTTGTTGTCGAGCATATCGAGGACGCGGTTGTTGACGAACTTCATGTTCGGGTGCAAATCCTCGTAGGTCGGGAAATTCTTCGTGCGGTTTTCCTCGATGCGGCGTTCGGCGAAACGCTTCACTTCGACCCAGAAAGACAGCTGATACACAAAGAGTTGATACAGATTATCAACACTTTCCAACAAATGTTTTTCGGCTTTGTTCAAGTCGGTTTCCTCAGATTGGTGGCAGGCGTAAATTTCCTGCAACACCTTGACTCTTAAAAATCTCCTATTCAACATAAGAATAAAATTAGAACGGTAAAATAAAATGCAAAGGTAGAAAAATTATGGGAAATGTGTGAGTGGTTGGTTGAAAATTTAATATATGCCGCAGGCTTTAGTTTGTAAGTCGCAAGCTATATACATTGTTTTTGTACTTTTGCGCCATTAAAATCATCTGGAAAATGAAAACACTCAAACACATCGTAATGTGGCGCTTTCAGGATTTCGCCGAAGGGCGCACGAGAACGGAAAACGCACAATGGATGAAGGAACACTTGGAGGCTTTGGTCGGACAAATTCCCGA
>JAGHSL010000003.1 GCA_018065885.1 Candidatus Limimorpha equi | reverse complement strand
AAGCAGCGTTCGGAGAGCCTTGTTGCCCAGTTAGAGGCCGAACTCAAATCATACGAGTATATGGCCAGGCTTTGGAATGAATTTGAGCCAGGTTTGATTTCCGTGACAGATGTGAAGCTGAAAACCGTAAAGATTGCCGGTGTGCCTACGCCCGCCTTGGAAGAGGTGCTCTTCGATGTGAAGGACATCAACCTTTTCACCAAGCCGATGTGGTATGCCGACGGCGTGCAGATTCTGAAGAACCTTGCCCAGTTGGGCATCGAGAGTGAGGTCTACACCGAAGTGAGCCGAATCCTTGACTATCAGAGGAAAAAGACCACGCAAAAGGTGAATCTTTACGAAAAAGTGCAGATACCTGGCTATAACGAAGCCATACGTAAGATTAAGCGATATATGGAAGACGAGGAGAACCTCTCCAAGGCTTCGCAGAAAATCGTGAAGAACAAACACATAATGGAAGAAGAGGAGGCAGAGAATGGTAACTGAAATGTTGAAATATGATTTCATTCTCCTGAGCGGCGACATGGAAGGTTTCTTGAAGAAACTGCAAGGTCTGGGCGTTGTCGACATTACGCGCTCGACCAAGCCGATTGACGAAAACTCGGAGAAACTGTCAGCCCGCGCCGATGTGCTGCGCAGGTCGCTGACGGCATTGAAAGAGATTGTTCCCGCCCAAAAAGCCGGTGCAAAATCGAAAGACGCAGCTGCCGAAATCCTGAGCCTAAAAACGGAAAAGGAAGCGCTGCAGGCTGGCATCCCTCAACTTCTGAAAGAAATCGAGGATAGGAAACAATGGGGCTTGTTCGACAAGAGCAGCCTCGAGAAACTGTCGGAACGCGGCTTGAAGCTGCATTTCTACAAGACCAAGACCTCGGCCATCAATCCCGAATGGCAGCAGCAATATGCCATGAGCGAGATTTCGTCCGACGGCACTTATACCAGTTTCGTGGTGGTTTCCGATTCTGATGATTTTGATTTCCCGCTGAAAGAAATCCCTGCTCCTGAAAGCGATTATGCCGCATTGGAGAAACAAGTCGAAGAACTGAGAAAATCCATTGCCGAAAAGGAACAGCGTCTTTCGGAACTGAAATGCCTTGAACCTGAAATCAACGCCGAATTGGTGAAAACCATGGCTGACTTGGATTTACATTTGGCGAATGTTTCGGGAACGAAGGCGGCTGAAGACTACATCACGGTGTTTGAGGGCTTTGCTCCGGCTGAAAACGAGGCAAGCCTGAATGCCGTTCTCGATGAAGAAAACGCCATCTATTTGGTTGACAAGGCGAAAGAAGATGATAATCCGCCGATTAAGTTGAAAAACAACAAGTTCGTCTCGATGTTCGAACTCCTTACCGATATGTATGGTCGTCCGAAATACAACGAATTTGACCCGACTTTCTGGATTTCCATTTTCTTCATGCTGTTTTTCGCATTCTGCATGGGCGATGCGGGTTACGGCCTGATTTTGATTCTTGCCAGTTTCGCCTTGAAGAAAAAGATGCCTAAGATTGCCTCGTTGGGTCTCGTTTTGGGTATTGCCACAACGGTGGTGGGATTCATTTTCCACACTTTCTTCTCCATGGATTTGATGACATGGAGCTGTATCCCCGACGGCTTGAAGAAAATCATGCTGCCTTCGACCATTATGGGCTTCGATGGCGCCATGGTGCTTGCCATCATAGTCGGTGTCATTCACCTTTGCCTCGCCATGGTCATCAAGACTTGGCAAGCCACGAAACATCATGGTTTCGCCAATTCCTTGGGGACTTGGGGCTGGACGCTGCTCATCGTTGGCGGCGTCATCGTCGGTGGCCTCGCCTTGATTGGCGTGCTCGATTCGGCTGTCACCAAATGGATTATCATTGTCCTTGGCGTGCTGTCGGCATTGGGAATCTTCTTCCTCAACGACTTGCATCGCAATCCGTTGCTCAATTTCGGCTCTGGCCTTTGGGAAACCTACAACACGGCCACTGGCTTGTTGGGCGATGTGCTCAGTTACCTTCGTCTTTACGCCCTTGGCTTAGCAGGTGCCAAGTTGGGCGAGGCCTTCAATGCCATCGGCTTGCAGGCTTTGGGCGACGGCGGTGCGGGCTGGATTGCCTTCATCCTCATCGTGGTGATTGGCCATGTGCTGAATGTCGCCATGTGCGTCTTGGGTGCTTTCGTGCATCCTTTGCGACTCAATTTCCTTGAGTTCTTCAAAAATTCCGGTTACGAGGGCACCGGACGTAAGTATAACCCTCTCACTGAAAACATTAACAATTAAAAATAGTATTTATCATGTTAGAAGTAATTTTAGGTTATCTTGGCTTGGGCCTTGTGTTGGCCTTAGCAGGAATTGGAAGTTCAATCGGCACTACCACGGCTGGTAATGCTGCAGAAGGCGGACTGAAAAAGAGACCGGAGGCATCGGGTAATTTCATGGTGCTTTCAGCTCTGCCGGCTACGCAGGGCATTTATGGTTTCGTGGCTTTCTTCATGCTGCTCAGCAAGCTGAAGGCTGACCCGTCGCAAGGTCTCGTCATCTTTGGCGTCGGCCTTTGCGTTGGTCTGGTTTGCATGATTTCCGCTATCCGTCAAGGACAGGTTTGCGCTAACGGTATCGTCGGCGTCAGCCAGGGCCACGATGTGTTCACCAACACGCTTATCTATGCCGCTCTTCCTGAATTCTATGCAATTCTGGGTCTTGTCGGCGCACTGATGGTGTAATTGAACCCGTCAATTAAGAATGAAACAAGGCGACTCGTTTGAGCCGCCTTGTTTCGTTTTTGCATGTTTGAGATAAAAATGTTTATATTTGCAGCCG
>JAGHSL010000324.1 GCA_018065885.1 Candidatus Limimorpha equi | reverse complement strand
TCCTGAAACTTTCAAAGGAATTTACACGCCGAAAACTGATATTTTCTCAGCTGGCGCACTCCTTTATTATATGCTTTTCGCAAAAGCACCTTGGGAAATTGATTTGTCTGATTGCCATGAAGATAAGACTTTGATTAAGGAAGCCGTAAAGGAAGCCCGCAAGCAGGATTTGATTCTCGAAACGGAAGAAATCAAGTTGCCTGATTTCATGAAGGCGATTTTGCTGAAGGCTTTGGCTAAGAAACCGGACGACCGTTTTGAATCTGCCGTGGATTTCGCCAAGGCTTTGGCTGAGCAAATCATGCCGGAACTGGCTCAGGAAATTGAACAGGCCGAATCTGCCGCTGCACCACAGCAGGAACCGCAGCAGGTGCCTCAGGTGGAAATCACTTTCAAGAAAGGCTCGGGCAATGGCTTTGAGAATGTCACGGGGCGCGGTGAACTGAAGGAACAGCTGCGTAAGGAAGTTATTTTTGCCTTGCAGAATCCCGAAAAAGCGCAGAAATACCAACTTCCAGCCATCAACGGCATTTTGCTTTATGGCCCTCCAGGATGTGGCAAAAGCCTTGTGCTTGAGAGCTTTGCCGAGGAATTGGGTTTCAATTATTCCATGATTAAGGCTTCCGATTTCGGCAACATTTATCAGCCTGGCATTTTGGAAAACCTGCAGCGTGTGTTTGACGCGGCAAGCATTAAGGCTCCGTTTGTCTTGTGCATTGACGAAATCGAGTTTCTGGCTCCAGGCCGTGGCGAGGAAGAGGCTGGCATTACGCCTCAGGTGGCTGCACTATTTGGCTTGATGAATGAATGTGCCAAGAAAGGCATTCTGGTTGCGGCAACTTCAAACCGCCCTGATTTGGTGGAACCTGCCATCATGCGTGTGGGCTGCCTCGATAGGGTGTTCTTTGTGCCTCAGCCTGATTTTGAAGCGCGTAAGGACATGTTTAAAAATCATTTGACAGGCCGTCCATGCGAAAAATTGGATTATGACGAATTGGCAAAACTGTCGAATGATTTCAATGCCGGCGACATTACCGAAACGGTGAATGAGGCTGCCATGACTGCCGCTTACATGGATGTCCCGATTTCGCAGAAAATCCTTGTCGATGTGCTGCGCTTCAAGAATCCGACTTATTCGACCAATACGAGAATTGGCTTCAACAAGTAATTGGAAATGACTGCTAAAGAATTGGTTTTCAATTATCTGAGAGGCATTAGAATTGAGCCTGCCGAAAATGAGTTTGGCCTCAATTTCAGCTATAAAGGTTGGAATTTCTTGCTTTGGCACGATGAACAGGATCCGCTTTTTTTCCGTCTTACTTTGCCTGGTATTTTCGATGTCACTGACGAGAATTTTGCCGAGGCAATCATGGCGGCCAACAACATCAACTGGAAATATAAGGTGGTGAAGGCTGTGGTTTATGATTACGAAGACGAGCATGAAAGCGGCGCTTCCGTGTGGATGTGCTTTGAGCAACTGCTTGATGCTACGCCGAATGTCGATGACATTGTGCCGCGTGCCATACAGAGTCTGCTGGGTGCCTGCGATGACTTTATGAAGGAAATGACTGATGAATAATAATAATCTGAATAAAATGAAACGAAACTTACTGATTCTCATTGCAATGATGATGACCACAACATCTTTTTCGCAATACAAGCCTGCTGGAGATAAAATCAAGACGGACTGGGCTTCGGAAGTGGTGCCCGAAAACGTGTTGCCTGAATATCCGCGCCCGCTGATGGTGCGCCCGACATGGAAAAACCTCAACGGCTTGTGGCAATATGCCATAACGCCGAAAGGGGAGAAGACTCCGACGGCATACGAAGGCGACATCTTGGTGCCGTTCTGCATTGAGTCTTCGCTTTCAGGCGTGCAAAAGACTGTCGGTCAGGATAGTGCCTTGTGGTACGAAAAGACTTTTGCTGTTCCGAATGAATGGAAAAACGACCGTGTTCTGTTACATTTTGGCGCTGTCGACTGGATGACCGATGTGTGGGTGAATGGCGTTAAAGTCGGTTCGCATACGGGCGGTTACACACCTTTCACTTTCGACATTACGCAGGCTTTGGCGGGAAAAAATAACAAGTTGGTTGTCCGTGTCTGGGACCCGACCGACAAGAGTTATGTCCCTCGCGGAAAGCAGGTTTCGAATCCCGAAGGCATTTTCTACACGGCTGTGACGGGCATTTGGCAAACGGTGTGGCTTGAACCGGTACCCGATGCCTACATCAAATCCATCAACACAACGCCTGATTTGGACAAGGCTACGGTGAAAGTCGACATTGATTTCTCGAATCCTACTGCCGACGATTTGTATTGGGTTGATGTGATTTACGAAGGTGAAAAAGTGGCCGAAGGCAAGTCAATCAATGGACAGCCGGTTGAGGTGAATATGCCTGAAGGTTTCTTGACTTGGACGCCCGACCATCCTTTTCTCTATGATTTGAAAATCGAAGTTTTCCGCAAAGGAAAGCAAATTGATGCGGTTGACAGTTATTTCGCCATGCGCAGTTTCGGAACGCAGCGCGATGACAATGGCATTGAGCGTCTGACCTTAAACGGCAAGCCGGTTTTCCATTATGGCCCGCTTGACCAAGGCTGGTGGCCTGATGGACTTTACACTGCGCCAACCGATGAGGCTCTGGCCTACGATGTGCAGAAAACCAAGGATTTTGGCTTCAACATGATTCGTAAGCATGTAAAAGTGGAGCCGGCGCGCTGGTACTATCATTGCGACCGTCTCGGCATCATCGTCTGGCAGGACATGCCAAGCGGCGACCGTGGCCCAGGCTGGAATACCAAGGAGTATTTCCAAGGTCCTGAAAGTCTGCGTTCTTTGGAGTCGGAAGAGAATTACAAAAAGGAATGGACGGAAATCATCACTGCTTTGAAATCGCAGCCTTGCATTGCCGTTTGGGTGCCGTTCAACGAGTCGTGGGGACAGTTCAAGACGCCCGAAATCGTTGAAATGACCAAGAAACTCGACCCGACACGTCTGGTGAATCCGGCTTCGGGCGGCAACTTCTATCAGTGCGGCGATATTCTTGATTTACACCATTATCCCGACCCGAAAATGGTGCTTTACGACCCGACACGCGCCACGGTTTTGGGTGAATATGGTGGCATTGGCCGCAAGGTTGATGGCCACACTTGGGTGAAAGACCAAGGCTGGGGCTATGTGGAATTCGATACTGAAGAAAAAGTCACCGATACATACGTTGAATATGCCAACACTTTGTACAAGATGATTCCGCAAGGCTTTTCGGCTGCTGTCTACACCCAGACCACCGACTGCGAAACGGAACTCAATGGCCTGATGACCTACGACCGCAAGGTGATTAAGTTGGACGAAAAACGCTTGCACGACATCAACAGCAAGATTAGTCACGCCTTGGCGGAATAATCAGTCTGATAATATTAGAAAAATGACCAAATGTGCCTTTTTTTGATACCACATTTGGTCGTTTTTCTTTAGAATATTGACCAAATGTTATGTTTTAACCATACATTTGGTCGTTTTTCTTATTCTGAGAACAGATCTTTAATCGTGATTTCGCTGTGCAGAATCCAGGATTGCTTTCCCTTTGTAATGCCGTATGGCGTTATCATTGTGAGAACAGGCCTGTGTGTGGTTTTGGTTTCCTGTTGGAAAATTTCCATGCGTTCTTGCAACTTTTCCTTATAGACACTTGTGATGGTGTATGGCTTTTCGGAAAACTTTATTTCGCACAAATGAATGAGCCTGTCGACTCTTGAAATGACTAAATCGATTTGTGCGCCTTTTGCCGTCATTTCGTTTTCTGTGTTTTTCGCTTTGGTTCGCCACGAAGAGGCAGATGTGGCTATGCCTGAAATGCCTAATCCCTTTTTGATTTGGTCGAGGTGTTTTAGGCAGACCAATTCGAAGGTGAAGCCTTCCCACGATTCTACGCTGTGTGTTGTGAAATTGTGCGACCAGAATGCGGTATCTTTCGTTATGTTGTTTTCTATGAATTTGAAATAGAACAGAGTGTAGAAATCGGCGATTCTGAAAATTGTGTATTTGTTTTTACATCCGAATTGTGCATATTGCAGGATGAAGTCGCAACGTTCCAGGTTTTTCAGCACTTTGGTCAGGTTGCCGCCAGTCAGTCCGGTTGCCTTTTCCAACTCGCTACGTGTCATGCCTTCGCGTTTGGCCGATAGGGCTTTGACGGTGGCGATATACCGGTCAGCCTTGGGAAAGAGCGCGTAGTAAAGTTCATCAAATTCACCGCTCAGTTTGGCACCGTTCTCGAAAAACAAGGCATCGATGTTTTGTGGCAGGCTTAAGTTTGGCTCCAGCAGACTCAGGTAGAACGGCACACCGCCCAAAGCCATGTAGCATTGTATGGTTTCGTAATGTCCCCAGCCAAAATTCTTGCTGTCTAAGTATTGCTTACATTCGTTGAGGGTGAAAGGGGCGA
>JAGHSL010000143.1 GCA_018065885.1 Candidatus Limimorpha equi | reverse complement strand
ATCAGCATCACAATGATGGCCAAAGCCACGCTTGTAACAGCAAGGCGCATCACCGTCGAAGATAAGTTTTGCTTCGACAAGGAAAACAATCGGTCTGCTATGAATTTTGAACCTGATGCCATGATTTTGATTCAGGATTGCAAAGATAGGATTTTAATTTCAGAAAATCCGTTGCGTGAAAAAGAAAACCTGTTTTGTGGAAAAAAACATCAAAAAAGCCGCAACCCGAAGGCAGCGGCTCATTTGCTTCAATCACCAAGTGATTATTTGTTGAACAGGTCTTTGATTCCGCCAAGCGAACCCAGCACGTTGGATGCTTCGTAAGGCAGATAGACCGTCTTATTATTCTGACCGCCAGCAACATCCTTCAAGGTCTCGATGTACTTAACGGCAAGCAGATAGTTGACAGGATCAGAGCCTTTGTCAGCGACGGCTTCACTAATGTTGCGGATGGCTGTAGCTTCAGCTTCAGCTTGCAGAATCTTTGCGCGGGCTTCACCTTCAGCCTTTAGGATGTTGGCCTGCTTTTCAGCTTCAGCCGCATTGATTTGAGCCTGCTTTTCACCTTCGGAATTTAGGATTTGCGACTGCTTTTCACCTTCTGCCTTCAGGATTTCGGCACGGCGGTTACGTTCAGCCTGCATCTGAAGTTCCATGGTGCGGCGGATGCTTTCCGGAGGCGTAATATCCTGCAATTCAACGCGGTTAACCTTAACGCCCCATTTGTTGGTGGCATCGTCAAGAACATTACGGAGCTTCGAGTTGATGGTGTCGCGCGAAGTCAGGGTTTCGTCAAGTTCCATTTCACCGACCACGTTACGCAAAGTGGTTTGGGTCAGTTTTTCGATGGCCACAGGAAGGTTCTGGATTTCGTAGACTGCTTTCATTGGGTCGACAATCTGGAAATACAGCAGCGCATTGATTTCAGTCATAACGTTATCCTTTGTGATAACGCTCTGCTTATCAAAATCATAGACCTGCTCACGCATATCAATGCGAGTGGTTCTGGCGATGGATCCGCTTTGACGACGGATGATAGTGTCTTTTGCCCTTTCGATGACAGGGAAGATGACGTTGATACCGGCGGTCAAGGTACGGTTGTACTTGCCAAGGCGTTCGACAATCATGGTTTCCGACTGGGAAACAATCTTAATTCCGCTGAGTATGTATAACACAACGAGAATGATTAATACGAGAACTACTGGATTCATAGTGTTTAATGTTTAATTGTTTAACTGTTGATTTGTTTATTGAATCAGATAGATTTTACAGTGACGATGATGCTATCACGGCTGATGATTTCAACTTCCTTGCCTTTTTCAATGTTGGAACCGTCTTCCGTTATGGCTTTCCATTCATCGCCATCGACCTTCACGCGGCCTGTATGGGCAACGGAATCAATGTCTTCCGAAACCAGTGCCTTTTTGCCAATTAACGCATCGGCGTTGGTTTTCACATCTTTAGAATTCCTTTCAAGGAACTTTATCACAACGGGACGAAGGAAAATGAAAGTGAGCAACGACACAACGGCAAAAACAAGGATTTGCCAAGTGTAACTTTCAGGAGCGAGACCAGCCAAAAGAGCGGCGAAGCCTGCACCAATGGCAAAACAGATTGAACCGAAACCCACAGTGCAGATTTCAACAATCACCAATACAATTGCGGCAATGAGCCAAATTTGATATACTTCCATAGCTTTATGAATTTTGACATTGCAAATGTAGGCAAAATCTTTTCACAAAAAAAAGGTTGCAACGTTGCAACCTGAATTTTGCCAAAAACATTTCATCAAAACTCAAACAAGTCATCAGCAGTAAGTTGGACAGGAACCGACGAAGCGTATGAACCTTGCAAAAGCCCGTATGTCGTAATAAAAGTTGGCCAAACCGCAAAGCGTGTTCCCGTTTCTTCCCTAAACACAGAAAGTCTATTCATAAAACGCAGATATTCATCCTTTTGCAACGAATATTCCGAGTCAGAATATTTGATTTCGCAGAGATTAATCACCCTATCGGCACGTTCAATGATTAAATCAATTTGAGCCTGCGGCCTACCTTCATTTGGCAAACTTCTCCACGAATAATATTCCGTCGAAATGGAATCGATGTGAAGCCGATGCTTGATTTGAGCGACATGCGCCATACAGACGCGCTCGTAAGCCAAACCCAACCAGGAATTCACCTCTGGCGTATTCAAATGATTCGTCCAAAAATGTTCATCAACCGTCTCCTTTTCAGCAAACGACAGATAAAACAAGGTGAAAAAATCCATTAATTGGTAAATGCCGCTTTTCGATGAGATTTTTTTCTTTTTCACGTTATAACGCCTGATGAAATCGCAGTTGACCAAGTCCTCAAGTTTATCCGAAATATGGCCATTATCGGCATTCCCCAAATGGGAAACAATTTCCTCACGCGTCAATCCCGATTTATGACTTGCCAAAAGCCGAATAATGGAAATATAAGTATCCGGTTGGCGGAATAATGTAGCAAAAAGACGATGAAATTCCCTTCGGAGTTCAGCTCCACGCGAAAAGAACAGCCTATCGACATTTTGAGAAAGGCTCAAGTCGGAACGCAATAAACTCAAATAATACGGAATGCCGCCAAAAATCATATACGCTTGGACAACCGACAATCTATCCCACTGACAACCAATTGACAACAAATATTCCTCCGTTTCCTTAAGCGAAAATGGATGCAAATGAATCTCATGCGTGATTCTATCGTGCAAACCTCCTTTGTTATCAATAATGTTGCGTATCATCCATGAAGTTGATGAGCCACAGACAATTAAAGTCAAATTATCCTGTTTCGAGGCCCAACTGTTCCAAAAATATCCGAGTGCTTGCACCAATTTGTAACCTTTCACATCCAAACTTGGCAATTCATCAATGAAAACTATACATTTTTCGTTAGGTTTTATCCTTGAAATCAAGAATTTACGGAGACACACGAAAGCATCAAACCAGTCGACAGGTTTTTGTTCCAAAGCATAGCCATACATCTCAAGCGCATCAACAAAAGCCTGCATTTGCACTTCGCTTTCGCCATCCACGACACCAGTAACGGAAAAAGCATAGGCATCATGGAAAAGGCTATCGACAAGAAACGTTTTCCCGACACGTCGACGGCCAAACACCGCAACAAACTCCGCCCTATCCGATGAGACATATTCGTTCATCAAAGCTATTTCTGCATTTCGTCCGACAATAGTTTTCATAACATATTAATTTCAAATATTTCGGATGCAAAAATATAAAAACTAATTCAATCCGGGCGGAATCGGTGATTTTTTATTCGATTCCGCCCAAAACAAAAACATTTTGGGCGGAATCTGTTATTTTTTATTCGATTCCGCCCAAAATGATTTTAAATTACATTATTTCAACAATGAGAGAACTTGCTCATATCCACTTCACCAACGGCAAGTCCTGACGATGCGGCAGCATAGGACTCGTCGGATAGACGCGGAATGTGTAGTTATAGACACCTGCGCGGCTGATTGGCACCTTAATATAATACCTGGCCCGGCCATCGCCCGAATCGACAAGTTTCATGCTTTCGACCGAAGTGATTTCGTTGACCACGTCATTATCCTTATTGCCGAAAAGCAACTCTATTGCCAAATCGCCAGCCTTAATGCCAGGTGTTTCGAGCGTGATTTCGGCAATGAACGACTCGCCGAAAGTCAGCGGACGGACATTGGTATCAGGCAGAATCAAGGATTTCACTTCGATTTTGTCCCAATTTGCACGAATCGTATTCTTCCAAGCATTGATTTCAAAAGCTTTTTGATAACGGTTGGCACGCATCCAATTGGTACGTTCGATGAGTTTGTTGTAATATCTGTCGAAATAATCATCCAACATACGCTTCATGGTGTAGTTCGGCGAAATTTCGGCCAGGCATTTCTTCATGCTTGTCATCCAACCTGTCGGCACATCTTCTTCATTACGAGTGTAATACAAAGGAACAATTTCACTTTCCAAGGTATTGTAAATTGTCTCGGCATCCAATTCATCCTGATAATGCTGATCCTGATAGGTGCGTTTTTCCTGAATGGCCCAGCCTGCATTTTCGCGGTAGCCCTCAGCCCACCAGCCATCAAGGACGGAGAAATTCAGCACACCATTCATCACGGCCTTTTCGCCACTGGTTCCCGATGCCTCGAGCGGACGGGTCGGCGTATTTAACCACACATCAACCGATGAAGTCAGACGGCTGCCTAATTCCATATCGTAATTACTGATAAACAATATCTTGCCGACAAATTCAGGACGGCGCGAGATGTCGACAATCATCTTAATCAAATCCTGACCGGCCTTGTCATTCGGATGGGCTTTGCCTGCAAACAGGAAAATCACAGGTTTATCAGGATTGTTGACCAACTGCGACAAGCGTTCCAAATTGCCGAAAAGCAAATGAGCGCGTTTGTAGGTTGCAAAACGACGGGCAAAACCGACAATCAAAGCATTCTCATTCAAGCTGTTGACGGTCTGCATAATGAGTTTCGGACTTTCCTGACGCTTACGCATATCCACTCGGATCTTTTCGGCCAGATAAACCATGAATTCATGCTTCAACTGCTTGCGGATATTCCAAATAGTTTCGTCGGCAACACCGTAAATCTTCTCCCAAACCTTTTCATCCGACTGATGGTCAATGTAATCGGCACCAAAGGTCTGCTTATAAAGCCGTTGCCACAAACGGTTGCCCCAAGTTGGCAGATGGACGCCATTCGTGACATAACCGATATGGTTTTCTTCAGCGAAATAGCCTGGCCACAACGACTTAAACATATCGCGCGACACACGGCCATGAATGCGGCTCACACCATTCACTTCCTGACTCATATTTGTAGCCAAAACGCTCATCGAGAATTTTTCGTCCGTATTGTTCGGATTGAAACGTCCCAATCCCATGAAACGCTCCCAGCTGATATTCATACGATGCGCATAATGAGGCATGTAAGTCCTCAGCAAATGCTCTTCAAAAGCATCATGACCAGCAGGGACCGGTGTGTGCGTCGTGAACAAAGTTGAAGTACGGACCAATTCAAGAGCGACATCGAAATCGAGATTATGCTTATTAATATAGGTGCGCAAACGTTCCAGACCGCAAAAAGCAGCGTGGCCTTCATTGCAATGATAAATGGTTGGTTTCAAGCCAATTGCTTCAAGGACACGGATACCGCCAACGCCCAAAAACATTTCCTGTTTCAGACGCATTTCATTGTCACCGCCATACAGACGGCTTGTAATGCCACGGTCTTCCTGCGAGTTTTCTTCTATGTCAGTATCAAGCAGATAGAGGCCTACCCTACCCACATTGACGCGCCAAACCTTAGCATAAACCGAACGGCCTGGGAAAGCAATGCTGATTTTCACCCAATCGCCGTTTTCATCACGCACAGGGCCAAGTGGCAACTGCGAGAATTTCTGCGGCACATAATCGGCACGCTGCTCGCCCGAAACAGCAATTTCCTGAGCAAAATAGCCATAACGATACAAAAGACCAATGCCCACCATGTTGACATTCGAATCGGAAGCCTGTTTCAGATAATCGCCAGCTAAAATGCCCAAACCGCCGGAATAAATCTTCAGGCTCTTCATCAAGCCATATTCCATGCTGAAATAGGCAATCAGGTCTTTTTGAGCCGTTTTTTGCGACATATAATGTTGGAAATCAGCATAAACCACATTCAAACGAGAAATGAAATCCACATCGTTTTCCAACTTTTCAATCTGCTCCAAAGACAAACCTTCCATCATGGCAATCGGATTTTGTTCCGTTGCCACCCAAGCCTCAGGGTCGATGGACTCGAAAAGTTCGATGGCATCGACATTCCAGCACCACCAGATATTGCGCGACAATTCCTGCAACTTTCTCATTTCCTGAGAATAAACAGGCTGAATCAAGACTTTCTTCCAATTCGGTTCATCAGTTTTCTCGTAAGTGACTTCATGAAGCATATCGGCGTAAGGCACCGATTCCAACATGTAATGACGCCCTCCGGATTTATCCAAAGCTATGTTCCAAGCCTTTTGATAATTGGAAATCAGTTCTTTCCAGCAAAGTTTACCAGCCAAATTCAACGCATCGGCAGCAATCTTCGCCATATCTTCCTTCGACTTGCCGATAAAAACACGCATCTTGGCGACAATTGCATCAATCACTTGATTTCCAAAACCTTCCCTACGTTCAACCACCGTAACGGCATCGCCTGCACCACCTTCATTCTGTACAAACTTGCCAAAACCCGACAAATCGGTGGTCAAGGTTGGAATGCCGACCGAAACGCTTTCAAGCGGCGTGTAGCCCCATGGTTCATAATAAGATGGGAACACCGAGAAATCGAATGCTGAAAGGAATTCCATATAGGTCAAATTGAAAATGCCATCGCTTCCGTTCAGATAGGCAGGCACAAACATCACCTTCACCTTATCGTTGGCATCGTTTTGCAAGCCGGAATTACGTAAAGTGTTCAGAATGGCATCATTTTCATAGTTGAAAATATGGTGCGTAGCCGGAAATGCGGTATGGCCTTCAATGGCAGCCTGACCTTCCAAGCGATATTGCAAATCTTTCGAAGGACCAGCCAAATTTGCAGGAACCGCAATCACACCGAGAACGGTTTTTGCAAGATTCTTGTTCTCATTCAAACGGCGCAACGATTCAATGAACAAATCAATTCCCTTGTTCTTGAACTCATAACGTCCGCTATTGATTACCATCAGGCAGTCATCGCCAAGTTGTTCGCCGCAAAGTGTGCTTGCTATCTTCAGAATCTGCTTACGGGCAGCATTCCGTTTGGTCAAAAATTCAGCATCATTCTGACGCAAAGGCTTATTTATACCGTTAATTGTCAACACATCAGGTTTACGTTCAAGGAACTGTTCACACTCCTGAGCCGTAATGTCGCTGACGGTCGTGAAAGCGTCGGCATTTTTGGCTGCCTTCTGCTCCATCGACTGTTGCGAAACGATGTTGAAACGCATGGCCATTGCCGATGGCTGATAAGACTTCAAATCGTCATAAAGCGGCAAGCCGTTGCCCGAAATGGCGCGGCCCAAGTAGGTGGCATGAGTTGTGAAAACCGTTGCAATCTGCGGGCAATGCTCTTTCAGATAAAGGACGCCAGAGCCCGACATCCATTCATGGAATTGCGCCACAATATTGTTGGTGCGATGCAGATGGAATTTGGCAAAACTTTCAATCACTTGACCAGCGGCATAGCCGAACAAAACCGGTTCGATATAATCCCACTGACCACGGATTGAGTCCAATTGATACTGTTCCCACAAATGAGTAAGAATCTCATTCTTAGATTGATAGAGCGTTGTATAATCAACCAGAATGGCAATCGGACTGCTCTCGATCTTCCAACGGCCTACACGTACTTTCAGACCTTGCTCCAAAGCCTTTTTACGCCATTTCGAGAACAAGGTATTATCCTCGATGAAATACAACGTTTCATGCGATTCCTTCACCACATCAGGACCGATAGTGATATACTTGTCATTCAGTAAATTCTTGATTTCGTTGGATTTAGTAGACAAAACGGTGTAAATTCCGCCTACCATGTTACATACTTCCCAACTGGTTTCAAATAAAAAATCAGGTGCTTTCATTGAATAATTCTGTAAAAAATGGGTGCAAAAATAAGAAAAAACCTTATACCTTTTTCTTCGACAACTTTTCTACCCTATCGGCAAAATCAGTCAGGACATTCATATAGTTGACGTAGGCATCGTAAGGCGAAGGATAATGATTAAAATACTTGTGGACAACGCCATCGGAGAGCCATTTCGTACACATGTAATAGAAATTATCGGAGGTCTGCAAGTAGTTCCAATCCTGGTGAAGCTCCTCATCCTTAATGCGTTTCACCTTGTTCGACAAGTCATAAAGCGACTTGAAGGCATCGTCCTGCAAAGGATTGCCCAACCAAGCGGTGAGGTCGCGTTCCTCATCGCTCCACGAAAGCGGACTCGGCGCATTCACGGCACAGACCGGCTGCAAAGTCTTTTCCAATTCGAGAGGCGTAGCAAAACTGAAGCCGCTGTTGCTGAGAATGGCTTCCGGCAGACGTTCCATGAAATCGAAAATGCCCGTTGTTGCCGACTGATGTTCGCCAAAAGTCTCATAATCCATGAAGACATTGACAACTTCCTCATCATCAGGAATTTCGTTCAACCAATTCACAAAATCATCGGCAGTAAAGGAATCCTGCACGAAACGGAAAGCAATCTCATCACTGAACTTAAAGTTACGCAGCAAGACCTTCAGTTTTGGATTTATCGCATTGGCATACATATAGTTAGGACTCTTCCAGCCCAACAGATGCTTGGCGCCTTCGGTAAGCATCAGGCTGTAACCCATATCGGCCACTGCCGCACCGATTTCATCGCTATAAATGAGTTCGGTGTTGCGGAAAGTCTTCGGCGTGACACCAAAAATCTCCTTCATTTTGCGCTTGTGTGCCAACACCTGACGCTTGAATTCATCAGGATTGGTAAGCGATGCCAGCGAATGGGCGTAGGTTTCCGACAAGACTTCGACATTGCCCGTGGCAACCAGCTTCTGGAAACTTTCCAGCACATCGGGCGCATACTGTTCCATTTGCTCAATGGCAATGCCCGAAAACGAGAACGCCACTTTCACCTTATCGCCGAATTTCTCAAACTGGCGCATAAGCAGTTCATTCATGGGCAAATAGCATTTTTCAGCCACGCGCCTCATGTACATACGGTTGTTGTAATCATCGTAATAGTAATGCCTCTTCCCGATTTCGAAGAAACGATAAGTGCGAAGCCTATATGGCTGATGCACTTGGAAATAGAAACAAATTGATTTTGACATGATATTGTATTTTCTTAAACTAATCAAAACACTCTTTTTTTGTCCCGAATCACCACGTTCCAATTTACAGAAAAGAAGTGCATCTGAGACAATTGGTATTTACCACCAAAACCTGTCAAGCCAAAGTCGTATTTAAATCTGACGACTTCAGCACCTTGAAGGAATGGAATATCAATAAAACACCCCGCATGACAGACACAGAAATCTTTGATTAAATCCTTCAGTTCATGATTATTAGCCCATGCATAGTATTCTTCCATCACACTAACGCCCAGAAAAGGCAAAACATTAAAATGTTCACTTTCATAAACATTTCTAGCGACTATCACACCCAAACTAAGATAATCGCAATGCTTCCCTTTAGGATAAACACCACCCCAACCATATTGTTGATCAGCCTTAGTTTTAGCAGCTAAAGCATCAAAGGCTATATTCACATCCCATTTTTTTCGATAGATATCAAAACTCATCCCGATACCAGCAATCGGTTTATGAAGCATACCCGTGGTCAAAGCTGAACAAACATCTATGCCCATCCCCCAACCTTTGTCGCTTTGCACCGTCACATTACGAATTAAATGCCTGACAAACCATTCGTAATCGCTATCTGGATAATCTTTCAAGAAACGTGTTGATTTCTCATTCAATTCATCCTGTTCATCACCAGATTTTTGCAGCAGCCAATCAAGAGCCAACGAAACCACAGCTTCATCTTCCGGCTGCAATTGAGCCTCCTGCAAATTAAAACGAATCAAGTGTTCGTCCTCACATCCTTTCAGATATAGCTTACGCATCATCATGTCATCTTCTGGCAAAATCTTATTTCTAAAGCCACACAAATAAGCCGAATCCATCTGACGCATACTGGCAGTCAGAGCATCAAATTCTTTTGTCCATGCAAGGATATGCCACAATTCGTATGGTGTAAGTGCGACATAATCATCGTCTTCAAGACTCAACAAATAATCCTTGATTTCCTTTACCTTATCGTAATCCCTATCCAAGAATTTCTCAACAAGATAGTCTCTTCCTTGCGCAATCTTTGCGCTTTTGCTCGACTGCATGATTTCCTCCTCAATCTGAGCGAAGGAAGGGATAGCAATAAACAATGCAAAAAACAACAAAATCCGTTTCATATCTATTTATATTTTAATGAGTTACTAACAACAATGGCAATAAATTATGTTCAAAAATTTTTATTTATATGTTCCTGTTAATGTATTATCAGGACTGCAATAAACATTCCTCATCAAAAAAGCCTTGTATTTGGTTTCAGGATATGCTTTTAGAATAGCGTTCAATCTACCATTTAACTCATTATGCTTTTTTCTCCATTCTTTCTGTATGTTTGAATTTCGATACATTACGACCAACCAATCCAACACTATCGAAAGCACCTGCTTATCTTCATCCGACACTTCTGAGTCACTAATTCTTTGATGTAAAACATTTTGATTTTCAACAGCATAATCAATCATTGGATTAATCAAATCTATATCCCCAGGACAGGTTTTCTCCACGCCTTTAATATTATCACTATAGTAAAGTCCCAACACCCTTCTATCATTTGCGAATTGAATTTCCGAGCAAATCGTGTCATATTCTTCCGTAATAAACCAAGTCATCCACTTTTCCTGACAAATCAAAGGATAATACGATTCATTTTCCAACAGAAAAGCCAAATCTCTGTTTTTCCTCAGTTGATTCAAATCTCCGTTTATAACATTTTCCAACAATTTAGCCCTAATTTCAATTATCCTATTTTTCATATCTGTTTTTTCCGATTGAGCAAATAAATTAACTGAAAAGAGCAATGTCACAAACAATAAAATCCGTTTCATATCTATTTATATTTTAATAAGTTATTTTACTTCTTTTCCATTATAAAACTGGCTTTCGCGAAGGAAGTTGTCGAAATCAGAGAGGAATTCGCGGTCTTGAATGAGGCGGTATTTGCCGTACTCTTCCATAGCCTTGACTTCGGCTTCTTCGTGCGTCACCTTTCCGCCATCTTCAAGCACTTCATATTCGTTGCCTTGCAGAAACTTCTTCAAATAATCGCTCCAATCTTTCATCGTCATCAGGATGTGGCGCTGCGCACGCAATTCAGCCATATCTAAAAACGAGGTAGAAAGCAAGTTCAAATCATTGATTTCGTGTTCAGTAAGATAATTCTTTGCCACTGTGACATCCGAACGCACAATGCGGCCATCGGGGGCGTTTTTCCAGCTTGTCAAACCCATGTTCGGCTTGTCGGCATCGGCACGGTCGAAAATGATTTCCGCAGCCGTCTGGTGCGTAACAGCCCAATGCATCATGTTCTGAACCGTCTTGTAAAAATGGCGCGTAGTGTCGGCCTTGGGATTGTAATCAGAACTACATTCCGCATAAATATCCGTGATTTTCTGATAATAGCGGCGCTCCGAAGTACGGATTTCACGAATACGTTCAAGGAGTTCCTCAAAATAATCGGCTCCAAAGGCTTGTCCGCGCTTCATCCTTTCGTCGTCAATCACGAAACCTTTCACCATGAATTCCTTCAAGACATTGGTCGCCCAAATCCTGAATTGGGTGGCTTCATAGCTGTTCACGCGATAGCCGACGGCAATCACGGCATCCAGATTATACATCTGCACCGGACGCGAAACATCACGCCCACCCTCAGTTTGAACTATTGGAATTTTTCTAATAGTTGCCCTCGGAGACAATTCATTTGAATCGTAAATATGTTGCAAATGATAGTTCACCGTGGTCACATCAACCCCAAACAAATCCGACATTCTTTTCTGCGAAAGCCAAAAAGTTTCATCATTGAAAACTACAGCAACATTTATATTACCGCGCTCGGAACGATACAACAAAACATTGGATTCCAATATATTATGAATTAAATCAATAGATTGAGAACCGCTAAAATACTGTCGTGCCGACCTCACCATAGGCTTTTTTTCATCCGCATTCATCGCGATGGCAAGGCAAAAAGTTTCCGAAAAAAGATACGATTTCACCTTGCGGAAAGTGCCCCCACCAAGCCGAACCATTTCCTCAACCTCGGACAAATGGTCGGACAAATGGTCGGACAGATGGAGTCCCGAACCATGCCCGAAAGAGACCGAAACCTTCTCAATCAGACGCTCGAAATTCCAATATTTGGCATAGCCCAAAACCTTGGCCAACTTGCGCGAATTCCACCAAGACTTTCCCGAAGCATCGACCTGCTTTATCGCATCAAACGGCGACGACATCTCTTCCGCCTCAAACAATGTCAAATCGTTATTGTCATCCATACACCTTATTATATTATAGCACGCTCTCGTAAACCGCCTTGATTTTCTTTGCAGCTAATTCCCATTTCAGGCTGTCCACTTCGTCCTTGCCCTCATCCTTGAAGCAATCGGCCAAAGCCTTATAGCGGCACAAACCGTAAATGGCATCCGCCATGCCGTTAATGTCCCAGAAATCAACCTTCATGGCATGTTTAACCACCTCGGAAACTCCCGATTGCTTCGAGATGACAACAGGCACATTCAAGCGCATGGCTTCAAGCGGAACAATGCCAAAAGGTTCTGAAATTGAAGGCATTACAAACACATCGGTCATGGCAAACATCTGGTCTACGGCCTCGCCTTTCAGGAAACCCGTAAAATGGAAATGGCTTCCCATTTTCAGTTCAGCAACGCGGCGAATCACTTTTTCAAGCATATCGCCCGTTCCCGCCATCACGAAATGGATGTTCGGGTCGACTTGCAAAATCTTATAAGCCGCCTCAACGAAATATTCAGGCCCTTTCTGATAAGTAATTCTGCCTAAGAAAGTTACGACCTTCGTATCCAAGCCGCTGCGCTCATATTCCGACTTCGGCTTGTCGTTTGGTTCGACTGCATTATGCACCGTCACAACCTTTTTCGGGTCGATGCCGTATTTTTCAATGACAATGTTTCGCGTCAAGTTACTCACCGTAATGACACGGTCGGCAGCTTCCATACCTCGCTTTTCAATGGCAAAAACCTCGGTATTGATATGTTCGCCAGAACGGTCAAATTCGGTGGCGTGCATGTGAACCACAAGCGGTTTGCCCGTCGTTTCCTTGGCGGCAATGCCAGCCGAATAAGTCAGCCAGTCGTGCGCATGAATCACATCAAAGTCCTGTTTCGTTGCCATCGAGGAGCCAATCAAGGCATAACGCGCCACTTCTTCCATCAGGTTCATGCCGTATTTGCCCGAAAACTGATAGTTACGCGCAAAGACCGAACTGCCGTGATTGAAATGCTCAACCACATGACGCTCGCCATTGATGACGTTTTCGAACTGTTCGGGACCGACGTAAGGAATGATATTGGAACCGATTTCCATGTATTGCACACGTTCCCAATAATTTCTCTCGGTTTCATGGTCAATGTCAATCGTTACATCGCTGGCATTCAGCAGACGGATATTGGTCTGGTCTTCATCGCCGTAGGCACGCGGCACCACAAAAAGCACCTCAACGCCATTCTTTGCCAATCCCTTTGTCATGCCGAAGCAAGCCGTTCCAAGACCACCCGTGATATGCGGAGGAAACTCCCAACCAAACATCAAGACTCTCATTTTTTGCCTCCTTTCTGATTTAACACCTTTATTATATATTGCAAATAAAGCAATGCACCGACGCTCGTCGACTGCGAGATGCAGCCTCTGCCCTCGTGCGGCGGATTGCCATCATAAATCTCCGAAATGCTTCCGATACCGTTTTCCCGAATGGCCATTTCAAAACCATTGTAAATGTCTTCAAGATAAGGCAAAGCCGATTTGCCAAACAATTTCACCGACAAATCCGCGAAGAAAGAAATCAGCCAAGGGAATGCCGTTCCCTGATGGTAGGCCCTTTCGCGCTGGCTGTGATTGCCAATCGTAATGCCTTGATATTGCTCCGAATTTGGCGACAAAGAGCGCAAGCCTCTTGGTGTAAGCAATTCAGAATAAGCAATATCAAAAGCGCGTTTCTGCATTTCTTCAGTCATTGGAGTGAACGGCAAAGAAGCGGCAATCATCATGTTCGGACGCACCAAAGCATTGCGTTCATTTCCGTTTACATAATCATAAAAAGCGCAGTTTTCAGCATCATAAAACGTTTCAGCAAACGAAGTTTCAATCTTATCAGCGACAGATTGCCAT
>JAGHSL010000298.1 GCA_018065885.1 Candidatus Limimorpha equi | reverse complement strand
TCTGGCAATCCTGTTTTCTCCGTATCCCTCTTCATAGTGGAGGCGGATGACTTCCTTGAAGTACTTTTGCTGTTTCTCTGTGTGTAACTGATACATCCTTGACTCTTGTCTTTTTGAGTCAACCTTTTTCAGGGTAAGACTAATACGCGATTCTCCAGAGCGTTTTTTGACTTTTTAGTCACCCTCTACAGTGTTCACATAAAATAAGGAAGAGGCGCATTGCTGCGCATCTTCACTTTCATGTTTTCTTACATCTTACATTTCTCTCTTAACTTGATTCAATTATCGCGCACCAAACGAACTGAAAAATAGCCACGGCGGTGACTCGTGTCGTTTTGGTCTACAACAGTTTCATAAAACCAAAGGTTATATGAAGATTGAGAGCTATAGCATGTCGACGACCAATAATAGCCATGAGTGCCAACTTGTTCTACTTCTGTTCCATCGCGATTGCCAGCAGCAGGGAGAAATACGGCACCAGCAGCTTCCATCTTTGCCCAATCAGAATAAGAATAGTTGTTATTTGCAAATGATGTTGAACCAGGAACCCAAGTGGATGCAAACTCTGATAAAGAAATTTTGTTCCAGTCCCAATCGTCAGGGAGGATAATGAGTCCCGGCGTGCAGTTGCCAATTTTGCCCTCACCGTTAAGCACATTTCCATTCTTATCTTTACGGGCAACCATAGCCTTACCTTCCTCTGCTGTCAGCGTACGCCAACCTGAATTTTGCATATTGCCGCCATTGTTGATGGCATTATATCCCCAATCAGCTGTGCCAGGATCATCGCACAAGTTTTTAGTGACATCTCCATAAGCATAGTAATTTTTATCCACTCGGGTCGCATTCCACGGACAATAGGCATTGGCCCCATGATTAATTCCAGATGTTCCCCAGCCAAACAAATCGCGGTCAACTTTCGGATCAGTACTGTTTTGTCCTGTACTTACGCCCAAAAGGTCAAATTGGTGATTAGCAAACTTCCAATATGGAGATTCCGCACTGCCTATGTACTGTAAATTACCTTGCGAGAAATAAACAACCTTTCCTTCGCCGACCGTGAATGGATGAGGATTCTTCCCTCCCGTCCAAGTACTAGGCAAAGGCAGCGGCACTTTGCCACCAACAATAGTCTTAATTGTACTTTCAGAACTATACAATAGACCATCACACATAGCATAAGAGCGTACATAGTAGGTTTCGTCATCGGCCAACACGCCAAAATCAGCATAGTAGTTCACAGTACCGCTGATAGCATTATCACTAAAAGTATGGACAATAATTTTCGAAGCACCCTCTTCTATGGTCGGCGTTTCGTCTGTTTCGCTGAAAATGACACCGAATTCACAAACATGTTCACCCGAAGGAACAGTCACAGTGCCGCTAACCGAGTGATTCATATAATCTAAACAACCTTCTAATGCAATTGTCACTTCTACTGGAGTGACTGCTTCCTGAAATTCTGGTGTCCTAACTAAATCATGGATATTGTTGGCCACCAATGTCGCACTAACAATATCAATTGAAGTACACATGTTGTCAGTGGTAACGACAAAGAACTTCAGGTTGGTGTAATCTCCTTCAGGCAATGCCACATAGAAAACGTTGCTTGTTGAAAGGTCAACACCAGCACCACAGTTGAGGGTGACACCGGCATTGCCAGTCTGACTCTTCATGACGGCCTTATAATTTGAGCCACTTTCGGCAATCTCAAACTCGCCGCTCAGGGGCTGGTCGGCGCTCACGCGGATTTCCTTCACGGTTTTGCTGCCAGTAAGCTGCAGCTTCACCATGGCGCAGAGGTTGGAGAAAGTCAGGTTTGTGTTTTCGCTTTGGGCGTACATCGGGTTCACGCCCGAAAGGTTCTTGCCGTTGTAGGTCTGGGTGGCAGGCAGGGTCAAGGTGCCGTTGTCATACATGCTTGCCGGGAAATAAGCCTTGTAGAGGCCGCCTTCCTGGTAGGTCTTCTCTCCGCTCAAGGTGGTGTTTCTGCCACTTTGGTCGGCGGTAAAAACCTTGCCATTAATCATGACGGCATCGCCTTCGTTCCAGCTCATGTCCAAGCCGTTGATTTCAGTCTTCGCGCTGCCATTGTCGAAACCGGCGCTAAAAGTCATCTTTTCACCTTCGGTGGTTTTGTCGTCTTTCTTGCATCCCGTGACGACTAACAGGGCTGCTGCAAGCAGCATGATCATGTTTCTTCTCATTGCTTCTTCTCCTTTCTCTTTAAATCAGAGGCTTCCGCCTGAGGTGAACGAATTGATGTTTGAGTTGACCCATGTGGTTGATGCACACAGCACGCCTTGGTTACTGATTTCGACGCTCTCCGTCCGTGGAGTTGCGTACTCATGTCCGCGTAGGACAATTCTGTTTGATTGTTGTTTTGACATTTTTTAAGTTTTTAATTTGATTGTTGATTTTTTCAAATAGGCATAAAAAAACGAAGGCTTCACTATTTCTCAGCTGCGTTGATGAGGCCTTGCACTGCCATGACACTACAACTATAATAAGTAAAGCCCACGTCAAAGACGTGAGCACCGCTTTACGCGTTTGTAGTGTCGAGAATTGTGCAAGTTTCATCAACACAAACCTTAAAGCTAATGCTTTTATTTAAATATGTCTAATGAATGAATTACTTTTTTACTTTACCATTAATTATTATTTGGTTAATACTAAGTGTTTTATCTATCATTTTAAAAAGTGCCGAAACAATTGCATCAGGCTTTTTTAACACAAAAGTACCGTCAGAATCTATCGGTTACAATAAATTTCAGGTCGCAAAAGTAGACATATTTTTCCTATCAGCAACAAAAAAACATACAAATCGCATCTTTTATGCAATAAAAAAATATTGAAGATAGATTTCCAACAGATTTATTTCAAATATCAGAACTTAGCCACCACCGGAATAGTCCGTTCCGCGCCAAAGGCCCGTGGCGAGACGCGCAAAATCGGCGCCACCTGCTGACGCTTGAACTCGTTGCGGTTCACCATGCGGATGGTTTTTGCAACAATAGCCTCGTCAAATCCTTGCGTCACAATCTCTTCCTTCGATTTCGAGCATTCGATGTATTGGTAAAGAATGGCATCGAGAATGTTGTAATCCGGCAGGCTGTCGCTGTCCTTCTGGTCGGGACGCAACTCGGCGGAAGGCGCCTTGTTGATGGTATGCCATGGTATGATTTCATCCTCCTTGTTGATGAAACGCGACAACTCATAAGCCTCCGATTTGTAGACATCGCCGATAACGGAAAGGCCACCGCACCAACTATCAGACCTCAAACGTGCAGGCCGTGATGGATGGCCAGATTGACGAATTCCTGAAGGCTTACCTGATGGAATTTGGAGGCGGAAAGAAAGAGTAA
>JAGHSL010000338.1 GCA_018065885.1 Candidatus Limimorpha equi | reverse complement strand
TTGAAAATCAAGTCCTTAGGCAGACTGTGCGTTGGGCCGATTGTCCTGCCCTTGACTTTTTGCAACTTTTGTGTCAAGACAAAAGTTGATAAGAAATGAATTATTAGCGTTATTTGTAATGTTTAGTAGATATTTGTAAATGTGACACTTATATCATTTTCCTATATCTTAGAAAAATCAGTCATCCGTTATACTACAGCCATAAAAAAAAGCAGAAGACCGAAATTCCAGTCTTCTGCTTTTCGTTATTTTGCTATGCAACACCTTACGCCTGAGCCGTAGGGCCATTCAAGGTGAACGGAGGCATTTCGCCGCCATCCTTGATATTGCCAAACTGAGCCTCATACTTGCTCAAATTGTCAGCCAAAGCCTTGTAAAGACGCTTGGCGTGCTGTGGGGTCATAATGACTCTTGATCTCACCTTTGCCTTTGGCGAACCCGGCATAAGCTGAACGAAATCGAGGATGAATTCAGTTGGTGAGTGTGTGATGATGGCCAGATTGGAATATTTTCCTTCAGCCACTTCATCAGTCAATTCAATGTTAATCTGATTTTTCTGATTGTTTTCCATAATATTTTTGATTTAAAAAATGGGGATAGAACGCAGTCCATCCCCATTTTGGTTAATTACATATTAGGCTTCCAAAGTTGGAGCAACCTTTGCTTCGTATTCTTCACGTGAACCGACAATAAGGTCTTCGTATTCGCGCAAACCTG
This sequence comes from Candidatus Limimorpha equi, assembly GCA_018065885.1. Classification (GTDB taxonomy): domain Bacteria; phylum Bacteroidota; class Bacteroidia; order Bacteroidales; family F082; genus Limimorpha; species Limimorpha equi. The sequence goes on along the minus strand of JAGHSL010000338.1, from coordinate 9,289 downwards.
TACCGGCAGGAATCTTGTGACCGACGATCACATTTTCCTTCATGCCGAGCAGAGAATCCGACTTAGCGGCGATGGCGGCATTGGTCAGGACCTTTGTGGTTTCCTGGAAGGAGGCAGCCGAAATGAAGCTGTCGGTAGCCAGAGCCGCACGGGTAATGCCTTGCAGCACCTGAGTAGCAGTAGCCGGATTAGCAGGTCTTGTTTCAGGCAACTTCAAATCCTTACGCTTCAAGGCTGAGGTTTCTTCACGCAACTTCATTGAAGAAATGATTTGACCGGCATGGATATTCTCCGACGCACCTGGATCGATGACAAAGAACTTGCCGTAAATATCATCGTTTTCTTCCTGGAACTTCAATTTGTTGACAAGTTCGCCTTGCAGGAAACGGGTATCACCTGGGTCAATGATTTCGACCTTACGCATCATCTGACGGACGATGACTTCAAAGTGCTTATCATTGATGGTCACACCTTGTGAACGGTACACGCTCTGGACTTCGTTGACGATGTATTCCTGAACCTTCATTGGACCCATGATAGCCAAGATGCTGGCAGGTGTGATGACACCTTCCGACAGCGGCTGACCAGCCTTCACGAAGTCGTTTTCCTGAGCCAGAATCTGCTTAGAAGTAGGAATCAGATAGCGTTTCTGTTCGCCAGTCTTAGCCGTTACGACGACTTCACGGTTACCACGCTTCAGTTTCTTTTCCAAAGTCACGATACCATCGATTTCGGAAACGATAGCCGGGTCGATAGGATTACGGGCTTCGAACAATTCCTGGACACGCGGCAGACCGCCGGTGATATCGCCACCGCCCGAAACGTTACGAGGAATACGGACGAGTTGGTCACCAGCCTTAATCTTATCGCCTTCTTCGACGACAACGTGGGCATCAACAGGAAGGTCGTATGAAGCAACGACTTCGCCATCAGCCACGATTTCAATCAACGGGTTCTTGGCGCCTCTTCTACCTTCAATGATAACGCGCTCGTTAAATCCGGTTTCAGCGATGGTTTCCTTACGGAATGTAACGCCTTCTTCCACATTCTGGAAGCGGATTTCACCGGCAAATTCGGAAACGATTGATGCATTATATGGATCCCATTCATACAGCTTGTCGCCCTTCTTCACGGTTTCACCGCTTGCGAAATACAACTTGGCAGCGTATGGGATATTCAAAGTCGTCAGGACGACATCGGTATTGCTGTCGTGCAGTTTCAATTCAGCGGAACGGCCAATGACCACTTGGTACTTCTGACCATCCTTTTCAGCATTGACTGAACGCAATTCATCGATTTCAAGATAACCGTCGTACTTGGCTTCGGCGCTTGAAGCGACCAGATTCTTAGATGCCTTACCACCTTGGTGGAAGGTACGCAGAGTCAGCTGAGTACCAGGTTCACCGATTGACTGGGCAGCGATAACACCCACAGCTTCACCCTTTTGCACCAGCTTGCTGGACGAAAGGTTGCGGCCATAGCAGTTAGCGCACACGCCACGTTTCGATTCGCAAGTCAAAACGGAACGGATTTCGACGCTCTCCAATGGTGATTCGTCGATAGCTTCAGCGCGTTCCTCGTTGATTTCTTCGCCACCGGCAACGATAAGTTCGTTGGTCTGAGGATGGAAGATGTCGTGCAAGGCGACACGGCCCAAGATACGGTCATATAATAAGGAGTGCTTTCCTGGTTCCTTCTTTTCATCACCGCGCGAAACGGTCAAGCCACGCAATGTGCCGCAGTCCTTTTCGGTAATGATGACATCGTGAGCAACGTCAACCAGACGACGGGTCAAGTAACCAGCGTCAGCGGTCTTCAAAGCGGTATCAGCCAAACCCTTACGGGCACCGTGAGTTGAAATGAAGTATTCCAGAACCGACAGACCTTCCTGGAAGTTGGAAAGAATCGGGTTTTCGATAATTTCGGAACCGCCGGAACCAGCCTTCATAGGCTTAGCCATCAAACCTCTCATACCGCAGAGCTGTGAAACCTGTGCTTCAGAACCACGGGCACCAGAGTGCAGCATCATGTATACAGGATTGAAGCCTTGATCATCGCTCGAAAGGACGTTCATCACTTCCTTAGTCAACTTGGCATTGACATCAGTCCAAAGGTCAACGATCTGATTGTAACGTTCGTTAGGACCCATGAAGCCCATCTTTTCGTATTCACGGATTTCAGATGCCTTTGCATTAGCTTCTGAAATAAGGTTGCTCTTCATGGCAGGGACAAGCACGTTGCCCAAATTGAATGACAAACCGCCCTTATAAGCCATGCGGTAACCCATATTCTTGATATCATCCAAGAACTTGGTGGTGATAGCAGTACCTTCGTGTCTCACCATGTCACCGACGATGGTACGCAGTGACTTCTTGGTCAACAATTCATCGATAAAGCCGAAATCATCCGGAACCACCTGATTGAAGAACACACGGCCAACGGTAGTCTGAATCTTCTTAGTGACAATCTTGTCGTTTTCACGGACACCGACTCTCACATTGATGATGGCGTGCATATCGGCACGGCCTTCATTCAAAGCGATGATGACTTCTTCCGGCGAATAGAACGACATGCCTTCGCCCTTAACCGGATGGTCAGGCGTACTCTTACGAGGCTTGGTGATGTAATACAGACCAAGAACCATATCCTGAGAAGGCAGGGTGATAGGCGCACCATTGGAAGGATTCAGGATGTTGTGAGATGCAAGCATCAAAATCTGAGCTTCAAGGACAGCGGCATTGCCCAGCGGTACGTGGACAGCCATCTGGTCGCCATCGAAGTCAGCATTGAATGCCGTACAAACCAACGGGTGCAAACGGATAGCCTTACCTTCAATGAGTTTCGGCTGGAAGGCCTGGATACCCAAACGGTGCAGTGTAGGAGCACGGTTCAAGAGAATCGGGTGACCTTTCAATATGTTTTCAAGGATATCCCAAACGACAGGATCCTTGCGGTCGACAATCTTCTTTGCCGATTTCACGGTCTTCACGATGCCGCGTTCGATGAGCTTGCGGATGACAAACGGCTTGAACAATTCGGCAGCCATATCTTTCGGCAGACCACATTCATTCATGTGAAGGTCTGGACCGACAACGATAACGGAACGGCCTGAATAGTCGACACGTTTACCCAGCAAGTTCTGACGGAAACGGCCCTGCTTGCCTTTCAAGCTGTCGCTCAAGGATTTCAGCGGACGGTTGGATTCCGTCTTAACAGCACTTGATTTGCGTGAGTTATCAAACAATGAGTCAACAGCTTCCTGCAACATACGTTTTTCGTTACGCATGATGACGTCAGGAGCATTGATTTCAATCAAACGCTTCAGACGGTTGTTGCGGATGATGACACGACGGTAAAGGTCGTTCAAGTCGGAAGTAGCGAAACGGCCACCATCCAACGGGACGAGAGGACGCAGCTCCGGAGGAATGACCGGCACCACGCTCACAATCATCCATTCAGGACGGTTTTCGATATGTGTATTTGCTTCGCGGAAAGCCTCAAACACCTGCAGGCGTTTCAGCAGTTCCTGCTTACGCATCTGAGCCTTCACATCATTGGCTTCTGCACGGAGCTTGTCAGCTTCGGCGTCAATGTCCAATGAAGCCAGCAAATCATAAACTGCCTCAGCACCCATCTTAGCGATGAATTTCTTAGGATCATCATCCTTAAGATATTGGTTTTCAATTGGCAGTTGTTCCATCAAGGTAAGATACTGTTCTTCGGTAAGGAATTCCAGTCTCGTAACCGTACGGTTTTCTGAATCGTCCGGAATCGGAGCACCTTCCAAAGCACCGCCTTGAATGATAACATAGCGTTCGTAATAAATGATGGCATCGAGCTTCTTTGTCGGGATACCCAGCAAAGCGCCAATCTTATTTGGCAATGAACGGAAATACCAGATATGAGCTACCGGAACCACCAGCTTGATGTGGCCCATGCGCTCTCTTCTGACTTTCTTTTCAGTCACTTCAACACCGCAGTGGTCGCACACGATATTCTTGTATCTGATGCGCTTGTACTTACCACAGTGGCATTCCCAGTCTTTTACAGGTCCGAAAATTCTTTCGCAGAACAAACCGTCACGTTCAGGCTTGTAAGTGCGGTAGTTGATGGTTTCCGGTTTCAAGACCTCACCGTGTGAACGGGCAAGGATTGATTCTGGAGAAGCCAAACTGACCGTAATGCTGTCGAAGTTGCTATTAATTGTGTTATTGACCATATATATTCCTTATTATTTTCAAACGTTAGTTTAACAATTCAGGACTTTACCATCCTTATCCTTGAAGGTGATTTCGAGGCCCAAGCCACGCAATTCGTGAATCAACACGTTGAATGACTCAGGAATGCCAGGTGTCTCGAAGTTAGCACCCTTGACGATAGCTTCGTAAGCCTTGGCACGGCCATTGACGTCATCAGACTTAATGGTAAGGATTTCCTGCAGCACGTTGCTGGCGCCGAATGCCTCCAAAGCCCAGACTTCCATTTCACCGAAACGCTGGCCACCGAACTGAGCTTTACCACCCAGAGGCTGCTGCGTAATCAGCGAGTAAGGACCGATTGAACGAGCGTGCATCTTGTCGTCGACCATGTGGTGCAGTTTCAGCATGTAGATGTAACCCACTGTTGCAGGCTGATCGAAAGGCTGACCTGTTTCACCATCATAAAGCTGCATACGGCCATTGGCAGGCAGACCAGCCTTTTCCATATAACCGTTGATTTCATCAAGCGTTGCACCATCGAAAATAGGTGTAGCAAACTTGAGACCCAGTTCATGACCTGCCCAACCGAGCACGGTTTCATAAATCTGACCCAAGTTCATACGTGAAGGCACGCCCAGAGGGTTCAGAACGATATCGACAGGAGTACCGTCAGCTAAGAAAGGCATATCTTCGGCACGCACAATCTTCGAAACGATACCCTTGTTACCGTGACGGCCAGCCATCTTATCACCAATCATCAGCTTACGCTTCTTGGCAACATAAACCTTAGCCATCTGGACGATGCCATTCGGCAATTCGTCACCGACACCGGCGGCATATTTTTCACGGTTAAACTTACCTTCGATTTCCTTGCGCTTCACAATATAGTTGTCGATGGTAGCGCACACGAGTTCGTTGGTCTTTTCGTCGGAAGTCCACTTCGTAGGATTGACATTGAGGAAATCTATTTCGAGCAAACCCTTTGCCGTGAATTTCACCTTCTTGGCAACTAAAGGATTCGACTTGAAGTTTTCATAAACGCCACATGATGTATGGTTGCCAAGAATCTGCATCAGCTTGTCAACCAGGACGTTCTTCAATGCTGCAAGCTCTTTTTCGGCTTGAGCATCGATTTTTGCCATATCTTCCTTATCCTTGGCGCGCGACTTACGGTCTTTCTGCAAGCGTGAGAACAGACGTTTGCCAATGACAACACCCTTCATCGAAGGACCAGCCTTCAACGAAGCGTTCTTCACATCGCCAGCCTTATCACCGAAGATGGCTCTCAGGAGCTTTTCTTCCGGTGTAGGATCGGTTTCGCCCTTAGGCGTAATCTTACCAATCAGGATGTCGCCTTCGGTAACTTCGGCACCAACGCGAATCAAACCGTTGTCGTCCAAGTCCTTAGTGGCTTCTGCACTGACAATCGGAATATCATTGGTCAATTCTTCAAGACCACGGCGCGTGTCACGCACTTCAAGCGAGAACTCTTCAACGTGAACCGAAGTGAAGAGGTCTTCCTTAACGATACGTTCCGAAATCACGATAGCATCCTCATAGTTGTAGCCCTTCCAAGGCATGAAGGCAACCTTCAGGTTGCGACCCAATGCCAGGTCGCCGTTCTGAGTGCCGTAACCTTCGGTCATAATCTGACCCTTGGTGACGCGTTGACCTCTACGGACGATAGGTTTGATATTGATGCTCGTACCTTGGTTAGTGCGGCAATACTTGGTAAGCATATAAGTCTTCACATCATCATCAAAGCTGACCAGACGCTGTTCGTCGGTGCGGTCATATCTGACGACAATCTTAGTGGAATCGACGAAAACGACTTCACCATCGCCTTCAGCCATGGTAAGCACGCGGGAGTCGCGGGCCACATAGCGTTCGATGCCGGTACCGACGATAGGAGCTTCAGGATTCATCAACGGCACAGCCTGACGCATCATGTTGGAGCCCATCAAGGCACGGTTAGCATCGTCGTGCTCCAAGAATGGAATCAAGGAAGCAGCGATTGAAGCGATCTGGTTAGGACCGACATCCATCAAATTGATTTCCTCTGGAGGAACAATAGGATAATCGGCAATATAACGCACCTTGATTTCCTTGTCGATGAATCTGCCTTCATCATCAACCGGCGTTGTGGCCTGAGCGATGATCTTATCCTCTTCCAGTTCGGCGGTGAGATAAACAGGATCCTTTGAGAAATCAACCTTACCATCAACAACTTCACGATAAGGAGTTTCTATGAAACCGAGGTCATTAATCTTTGCAAACACGCAAAGTGATGAAATCAGACCAATGTTAGGACCTTCAGGAGTTTCAATGGTGCAAAGACGGCCATAGTGTGTGTAGTGAACGTCACGCACTTCGAAACCTGCACGGTCACGCGACAGACCGCCAGGGCCCAAAGCGGAAATACGGCGCTTGTGGGTGACTTCTGACAGCGGGTTCGTCTGGTCCATGAACTGTGACAGCTGGTTGGTGCCAAAGAACGAATTGATGACCGATGAAAGGGTTTTAGCATTAATAAGGTCTGTAGGTGCAAACACTTCATTGTCGCGCACATTCATTCTTTCACGAATGGTGCGGGCCATACGGGCCAAACCGACGCCAAACTGAGCCGAAAGCTGTTCGCCAACGGTACGGATACGACGGTTGCTCAAGTGGTCGATATCATCAACATCGGCCTTGCTGCTCAGCAACTCGACCAAATACTTGATGATGGCAATGATGTCTTGCTGCGTAAGCGTTCTCGTATCGAAAGGAATATCGAGATTCAGCTTACGGTTGATGCGGTAACGGCCGACCAAGCCCAAGTCATAACGCTTATCAGAGAAGAACAGCTTATTGATGACATCGCGGGCGGTTTCCTCATCGGGCGGTTCGGCATTACGCAACTGGCGGTAAATATATTCGACTGCTTCGAGAGCAGAATTACATGTATCTTTTTGTAAGGTATTGAAAATCACAGAATAGTCAGACACCTTTTCTTCAGCCGACTGGTCGATGTGCAGGAGAATGGTCTTCACGCCTGAATCGACAATCTTCTGGATATGTTCTTCTTGAAGCTCAACATCACGGTCGATGATGACTTCGTTACGTTCAATGGATACGCATTCACCAGTATCTTCGTTTACGAAATCTTCATAATAGCTATGAAGCACTCTGGCAGCCAGTTTACGGCCACAAACGCGCTTTAATCCAGCCTTGCTAACCTTAACTTCTTCGGCAAGGTTGAAAATGTCAAGGATGTCCTTATCGGTTTCGTAACCGATGGCGCGCAACAAAGTGGTGATAGGCAATTTCTTTTTACGGTCGATGTAGGCGTACATCACATTGTTGATGTCCGTTGAAAATTCCATCCAAGAACCCTTGAAAGGAATGATACGGGCCGAATACAACATGGTACCGTTGGTATGCTGGCTTTGACCGAAAAACACGCCAGGCGAACGGTGCAATTGAGATACGACGACGCGTTCAGCTCCATTGATGACAAACGTACCACGAGGCGTCATGTACGGGATAGTTCCCAGGTAAACGTCTTGGGTAATCTGTTTGAAATCGTCCTGCTGATCAGCATCGTTGCACGACAACCGTAATTTAGCTTTTAACGGGACGCTATAGGTGACGCCACGTTCGATGCATTCCGCAATGCTGTAGCGCGGAGCATCAATATAGTAATCGAGGAACTCGAGTTCAAAATTGTTTCTTGCGTCGGTGATAGGGAAATTCTCCTTGAACACCTTGTAAAGACCCTCGTTCTTTCTGTTGTCAGGGTTGGTTTCAAGTTGGAAGAATTCCTTGAAAGACTGAAGTTGAATGTCCAGAAAATCAGGATATTCAAAAGGCTTCTTAATTGACGCGAAGCTAATTCTTTCAGTTGATTTTGTATCCAATGTATGAGTTATTTAAGGGTGAAAAAACGTTAAAGACGTATGAAAATAAGGGGGCGCAATCGCTTAAAGCGAATAATAGGCACAAACCTCAGTCCCAAAAATCTGTTTGGAACTGAGGTTGAATGCCACAAAACTTGCGGGAAATAAATCCTTCTTATTTAACTTCAACTTCTGCACCAGCTTCTTCGAGTTGAGCTTTGAGTGCATTAGCTTCGTCTTTGCTCACACCTTCCTTGATAGCCTTAGGAGCACCGTCGACCAATTCCTTAGCTTCCTTCAGGCCGAGGCTTGTGAGTTCCTTCACCAGCTTCACGACTGCCAGTTTCTGAGCACCGGCTGACTTCAGGATGACATCGAAAGAAGTCTTTTCTTCTGCAGCGGCAGCACCGCCTTCAGCAGGAGCAGCAGCAACAGCAACAGCTGCAGCTGCAGGTTCAATACCGTATTCTTCTTTCAAAATGGTAGCGAGTTCGTTTACTTCCTTCACGCTAAGATTCACTAATTGTTCAGCAAAAGCTTTAAGATCTGCCATTTTACTTCTATTTTTTAAATTGTTAATAATTTACTTGTTAATTTGTTGCGAATGTCGATACATTCAATTTTTTTATTCTGCTTTGTTTGATAATGTTTCAAGAATACCGCACAGTTTCTGACCACCTGACTGCAAGGAACCGATAACATTCTTGATAGGTGACTGCAACAGGGCAATGACGTCGGCGATGAGGTCGTTCTTCGATTTAACGTTGCACAGAGCGTCAATCATGTTGTCGCCAATGTAGCAGCATTCTTCGATGAAAGCGCCTTTCAGGATAGGACGATCACTGGTCTTACGGAAATTCTTTATCAATTTTGCGGGAGCGTTGCCGGTCTCGCAAAGCATGACGGCTGTTGAGCCATGAAGAACGTCATAAAGGCTGTCGAAATCCTTGCCTTCCATCTTCAGCATTGCTTTATGCAGAAGAGCGTTCTTTACGACCAACATCTTAATGCCACTATTGAAGCATTGTCTTCTCAGTTGGCTGGTCTTTTCAGCGTTAAGGTCTGAAACGTCAGTCAGGTAGAAATTAGGACAAGCTTGCAATTCGCTGAGTATGGAGTCGATAACGATATTTTTATCTTCTTTTCTCATTTCAATAACTTCCTTTCAAATTTAGATTGCTACTGATTTTAAATCGATCTGCACACCCGGGC
>JAGHSL010000404.1 GCA_018065885.1 Candidatus Limimorpha equi | reverse complement strand
TGAAATGGCCGGTCAGTCGTTCCAGTTGATGTTTTCTTCGTAACTGTCGAAACGCAATTCCTCGGTTACGCCTGCCTGTCGGAGTGCTTTCAGGATGACTTCCTGCTCTTTGGGCGGAAGTGGATAGGCACCGCGTCGCCTTTCGAAATACGGGTTGCGCCCGAAGTGGGCTATCAGCAGACGCATGAATGTTTGGTATTGTTCGGGGAACATTTTCTGCTGGAAGTTGACAAAGCCTCGGGCAAATAGCACGGGAGTGTTGCTGCGGTAGTATTTGCAACTGGCATTCGTGTCGCAATGCCGCGGATTGATGAGGCGCAGAAAATTTTCTGTCTCAATCAGTTTGATGAATGCTTGGCGATGCAGGCAGCTGTCTGCCATAGGGCAATCTTCAAGTCCGCAAACGGGATAATTCTTTGGCAGTTCTTTGTATGTCTTTTTCATGGTTATATTGCATTTTTTTCAATAATTCATTCCAAACATCCAAAGCGGAACGATAATGCCGTGCCCGACTTCAATGTCATCGCGGACGATAATGCCGTTGGGAACATCTTCTATCTGTTTTTTCCCTTTCTTTTTGCCTCCTATTTCGAATGTGAATTTGTCGATGCAGAAGTCGGATTCGCGCGAGGAGATTATGTCGTTGCGAACCCTCATTTGGTTATAGAAAAATGTCTCCCTGATGTTGCCGATGTCGGGGACGCCACCCGCCAAAGCCGTCATCAGGCTTGGATTGTCGATGTATACTTTTTCCACTTTGCCGAGTCCGCGCATTCCCCCCGTGTCGTCTCGCAGCTGGCCAATCATTCCTGCCATTTCCAAATAGACAAGGTAGTCGGGTACGTTATTCTTGCTGACGGACAATTCGCGGGCCAGATTGTCAGCATTTGGTTTGTAAGGCGCGAGTGTGGAGATTATGCTTAGCATCTGCTTCAGTTTCCTTGCCGTCGAAGCCTTCATGTCGGCATATTGTGCAATGTCCGATTCGGTGGTCTGGCTAATCACCTGTTGCATACGGTATTCAAAACCGATTTCTTTTGCAAAGGGATAATAGCCTCGCTTCAGATAATCGCGGAATAACGGCAACGGATGTTCCATTTCTGTTACGGAAACCTGATGGTTTAAAATCTCATCTAACGAATAAACCTTGTTCCGTATGCCGTGAAACAGTTCGAGATATTCGCGGAAAGAAAGTCCTTGCATGGTGTAAATCAATGCCCGCCGGCTCAAATCGGCTTCGCCTTTGTAGATGTCAAGCACCGATGAACCTGTAAATGTGATTTTCAGTTTCGGATGAACATCATACAGTTGTTTTAATTCTCTCGACCAGTCCTTGTATTTATGGACTTCGTCAATGAAAAGGTGCTCGCCACCTTCTTTGACGAAAGCGTCTGCCGTTTCAACGATGGTATGTGATGAGAAATACACATTGTCAGCAGATACATATAGCATCTTGCTCGTGTCTCGATGCGAAAGAATGTATTGCAGTAGCATGGTCGATTTTCCCACACCTCGTGGGCCAACAATACCCACCATGTGCGCATCCCAGGCAATGTCGTCAAAAATGTATCGTTTCATGCTGACCGGGGTCTGTTTCAGCATGGCATCCATGTATTCGTATAGGCTGTTGTCTAACATGTCTTTTGGTCTTTAAACGTTGCAAAAATACATAAAATCCCTCAATGAGGGATGATTTTGCGTGTTTTTGTCCCTCAATGAGGGAGATTTTTATCGAAATTGTCCCTCAATGAGGGAGATTTTGACTTTTGAATGACGGATTTTGCTGAAAAAACAGGATCAGTTTTGCATTTTCGCCTTCAGTTTTTTCATCGACTTCATCATCAGCGGAATGCTGACAAACAGCGTCAAGGTCTCTGCAATCGGCATGGAAAGCCAGATGGCCATTTGCCCGATGAGGGGCGAGAGGGCAAAAAGCGGAATCAGGACAAAGACAATGGAACGGCACAAGGCGATGATGGCCGACTCCAAAGGCCGCTCGATGGCAGTGTGGAAACTCGTGCCGATGATGTTGACAAACGACACCAAGTAATGTAATGTGATGTAAGTCATGGCGGTGGTGGTGAGTGCCGCTAATTCCATGTCGCCATTGGCGAAAACATTGACGATGCCTTGCCTGAAAATCAAGGCAATCAGATAAATGGAAACGCCAATGATGCCGCTGAAAAGCAATGAATTGTAAAGCAACGACTTGATGCGGCCATAATCCTTTGCCCCGACATTGAACGACATCAGCGGATAAAGTGCCTGCGACAATCCGAAAATCGACATGTTGACGGCGAAGTTGATATAACAGACGATGGTGAGTGCCGCCACGCCATTTGGCCCGATTTCGCGCATCAGGAACAGGTTGAAAATGAATGTGGTAATGGCTGCCGATACCGATGTCAGCATTTCGGAACTGCCGTTGTAGAAAATCTTTCCCACTTGCCGCCAGCCGCCTTTCAATCGGCCCGTTTTCACGTTGGGCGCAAGTACCACAGCCGCCGATGAGTTGGCGACGCAGGTGGCGATGGCGGCTCCCGAAACGCCCCAGTTGAATTTCAGGACGAAGAAATAATCCAAAACGACATTCACCACGCAACAGATGGTGCCGCTCAGGAAAACCCAGTTCGGCTTGCCCGCAAAACGGGTGAAAGCTTCCGTGAAATTCGGGATGCAATAGAAAATGAAAGCACCGCCAATGATGCCTAAATATTTCCTTACGAAGGGATAGACTTCATCGTTGCTGCCAAGTAAATAGCAGATTCCCTTTAAGTTGAGCAAAAGCAATGCGGAGAGAATCAGCATGGAGCCGACCAAAACCGTAACTGTCAAAGTGGTGTAACCTTTGGCGCGTTCCTCATCACCACGGCCTTTGGCAATGCCTGCAATGACCACGCCGCCGGAGATTATCATGATGGCAACGCTGAGCATCACGCTAATGAGTGGCATGGAAAGGTTGACGGCGGCCAAACCGATGGCTCCTACACCTCTGCTGACGAAAATGCCGTCGATAAAGGTCTGGATGCCAACAATCAGCATACCGATGATGCTGGGAAATGCGTACTGAAAAAGTTGTTTTCTGACTGATAGTGTTTCTGCCATGATTGTTCGAACAAGTCTTATGCGGGCCTGTTATCCGAAAATAAGGCGCAAAATGCTTCCAAATAGTGTTGGTCGGTTGCATCGAAGGCGTCAAGTTCGGTGCTATCGATGTCGAGGATGGATTTCACTTCGCCGTTTTTGTCGAAAATCGGGACGACGATTTCGGAACGCGAAAGCGAACTGCAAGCAATGTGACCTGGAAATTGCTCCACATCGGGCACGACGATGGTCTCTTTCCTTGCCCATGTCGTTCCGCAAACGCCTTTGTTGAAAGCGATTCGCGTACAGGCAACTGGTCCTTGAAACGGCCCTAAAACCAATTGATTATCAATCACTCTGTAAAAGCCAATCCAATGCCAAGGGAACACTTCGCTGAGCAATGATGATGCATTTGCCATCAAGGCGATTTCATCTTTTTCGCTTTCCATCATGCAACGCATTTGCTTGATGAGCAGTTCGTATTGCCCTGATTTTTCTTCCATATCGCTGTTTATCGCCAACATTTTGCTTTTCGTTTCTAAATCCGCTGCAAAATTACGGTTTTAGTGAGAATTAAAAACAACCAGTAACGAAAATAGCTGTTTTTTTGCTTTGCTAAACGTAAATTATCGAAAATTATAATCGTCTATATATCAGTTTAATTTATGGAAATTCATGTTTAATTTGTGGAAATTCGTGTTTATAAAAATGATGTTGATATGTGTTAGAATGACCTCAACTTAAGTAGGTGGTCAAAATTAGTTTACATATTGAAAACGAGGCATCGAGGTCGCGGGAATACGAGATTACGAGGCATTCCGGCATCCCGAAGCCTCGCA
>JAGHSL010000439.1 GCA_018065885.1 Candidatus Limimorpha equi | reverse complement strand
GCAATGAGGATGATGTCTTTGTCGAGGTTTTCCAAAATGTCAGGGTGAGCGTCAGCAATGTCGCCCCACATCATGGCGCGTTTGCCGTATTTCTTTACGATTTGGTTTACGCGGTTAATGTGCTTGTAATAAGCTGTCGTTGAGCTGATTGAATCGACGTAAGCTTTGGCTTTCCCGCTGCCGAGGCTTTCGGTTTCGTCGCAATTGATGTTGAAAAGCGGGTGTGAATAGGCTTCTGCTTCTTCTTTAATAAGGTCTTCCAAAAATGCGTAAGTCTTTTCCGTGCCGGGATTTACGTTATCGGGAGCATCGGCGATGTCATCGTAAAACGGATTTTTCAAAATCTCTTCAAAATGGGCGAAACATTGCTGATTTCCAATGATTTGAATGTGATAAGGTCTGCATAATGCCTCCAATTCCTTGATTTCATCAGCAGTGAAAGCCTCAATCGGTGCCACATCGGGATGGCTTTCGGTGCGGAAAGTGTGCTCCGTGTACAGACTGAAGAAATTGATTTTACACTCCGCCATTTGCGGAATCAGCCGTTTGAGGTAATCCATCGTGACGATGGGACCGCGCGAAATGTCGTCTTGCCAGCCGCGTAACTTGAAATTCGGCCAGTCGGTGATGGTCATGCAAGGCAGATAGACAAAGCCGTCGTTCGAATCCAAATATTCATAACGATAGAGTTGTTTCAGACTTTGCGTGGCATAAAACAAGCCTGTGATTGTGGTCGCCTCCAAACGAATGAAATTGGAATTGATTTGCAGACGATAGGCTTGTTCTTCATTCTCAATATCAGGATGTTCGATGTGTTCGATAAGGCTGAACTCAATAAAAGCCTGACCTTTCATGATGCCTTTTTGCCATGTCATGTCTGTTGGATGGATGGCGTTTATTTCTTCTGAAAATCGCTTTGCCAAGGCATCAATTTCGCTGTTTGACCTGTCGTAAGCCAAGGCAATGTTGCTTTTGTTCCAATCGAAATCGCCATCTTGCCATTCCACGCTTTGCGGAGTAGGAAGAATGTGCGTGTTTTGGGCGAAAGAAGTCATGCAAAAGGCAAACAGAAAAATAAGAAATGCTTTTTTCATAGGAAAATTATTTTATCTTTGTATCTTGTTAAATATCAATGTTTTATCCGTTGAAGTTAAAATAAGCGGGTTTAAATCTGCTTATTTTGACTTTGTAAATTAACTTGTTGGTTAATAATTGTTTATATCGCAAATATTGTGAATTGTGTTGTAACCGATATGATAGGTGTAAAGTGCGGTTGGCACGAAATGCAGCGTGAAATTTTCGACTTGTTTTGTGCCTTTTTTGTCGATGCTCGTAACGACGGCTTCCTTGATACTGTTTTTTTGCATGAAACTGAGTAGCGAATGAAGTTCCTTGCACTGCTCAAAATAGCGGTTCGACCATTTCACTTCCGTTGCCCACAGCACTTTTTGCGTGGCAGGATTCATTCTGACGACATCGACTTCGCCCGACATTTTTCCGGCTTTCCAGTTGGCGTAGCAAATGCTGCTGTCGGTTCGTGGAAAGAATTGCGAAAGGACTGCTGTTTCGACCAATTCGCCGATTTTGTCGTCGGTGGCTTGCAATGGCTTGAATAGGGCGCATCGCAAGGAAGGATTTGTCAGATACATTTTGAAACTTGTAACTCTCTGAAAATGTTTAGCATTGATGTCGATTTTGTTCAGTATTTTGACTAAAAATGCGGCTTCTAAGTATTCAATGTATTTCCTGATGGTGTCTTTTTTTACACCAGACAAAGTAGATAAATTTTCTTGCGAAAATTCGTTGCCAGAATTATAGGCGATGACGGAGAAAAATGCGTTAAGTTCTTGAACATCAGAAACTCCGTAAAGACTTGGCAGGTCTCGGAGTAATACTTTGTCGATGATGTCGCTGCGAATGAATTGTGCCGGATTGGATTGTATGCGCTCTGAAAAGACGACTTCGGGATAGCCGCCGAAATTGAGATAGTTAATGAAATGATAGTTCAGCAAATCAATGTCGATGGTGCCAAACGATTGAAATTCAACGTCTTGCATTTGTCCTGTTTGAGGCACAATGAGGCTGTCCAGGCCTTTCAGATGGATGTATTCGCAAAATGTGAGTGGCGGCAATTGAAAATCGGTGAACCGTCCGGCACCGCTTTCCATGCTTTTCAGCTTCAAGGCTGCTGCCGCCGAACCTGACGCGATGAATTTGCAATTATGGTAGGAGTCGGTCAGCGATTTGAGGTGGATTTCCCAGCCTTTAAGGTATTGGATTTCATCAAAAAACACGAAAAATCCGTCTGCCGATTCGCTGCATAAGGCTTCGCGCGAAAATAGGAAAAGTTCTTCAAGCGAATTGCTGGTGTAAATCGGTGTTTCAATAGATATGTAAATGATTTTCTGAGGATTAACACCTTGTAGAATCAATTCCTGTATGGTATGGAAAATGAGTACGGTTTTGCCGACACGCCTCGGACCCATCAGGATTAGGCTACGGTGCAGCGACCAGTCGGCAACAAGCGCATGAAACTTTTCCTGATACATGCGACGTGGCATTTCGTCGTAATACTTGTCGATTTTTCCATTAGCCCACCAAGGATTGTCGAATTTCAGCCTTTCAATGATCTGCTCTTTCTGATAACCTATTTCTACCATTTTTAATATGCATTAGACCTGCAAAAATAATAAAATAGTTAAAATAAGCATATTGTTATCTTCTTATTTTTAATAATTTGATAAATTAAATGGATTTAATGTGATTTATATTCTTGTTTTTCCTATGCAAATTGGTTTGATGTTCCTTTTTGGTTGTATTCTTATTTTACCTTTGTAACAATCTGTTTATCATTAAAATATCCGTTGAAGTTAAAATAAGCGGGTTTTAATCTGCTTATTTTGACTTTTGTATTTAAAATATTGATAACCAATTAAATAATTAGTAAAAATAAGCAAAAAGTTGGCTAATGGCTAAAGATTAAGTTTCAACTGAATTTCCTCCACTTTTTTCTGCAACTCCTGTACGGTTTTCATCAAGGCTTCTTCGCGGAAGGTGTTTTCTTTGCGTTCGGGCATTTCGGCGCTGATGTAATGGACGAATTTCCACACCTCTTTAATATCACAGGCTGCCAGGTCGTAAGGGTGATAGAGTGGATTTAATGAACTGAGCGTCAGTTTGTTCTCGTTTTCAATCTTGTTTTCCACAATTTTGAATACGATGCCGTCATCTTGTGCGAGCACAATATAGGGCTGTCCGCTTTTGATGTAGGTCCAGTCTAAGACGTATTCGCCGGTCACGTAGGAACCGTCGGGAATGGGCAGCATGGAATCGCCGCTAATCTGGAAAGTGCGGTATTTGCGTTCGCGCGACAAAAACGGCATGGAGAATGCCGGCAGAATCTTAATGTATTCAGGATCAGCGAATCCCGACGTGTAGCCGGCTTTGGCTTTTTCGGTGACAAGTTCAATGTTTTCGTTGTTGTCCTGGTTGATGGTCGTGGCCAAAACGCGCAGATTGCTGCCTTTGAGATGAACATCGTAGCCGCGCTCCAATTGCGATAACTGACTCTCGGTCATGGTGTTAAGGTCTATTTTTACCAAGGTGTCGATGGCAATGCCAAAATATTTCGAAAAAGCCACCAAAGCATCAATGTTAGGTTCTGATATTTCGTTTTCATAGCCGCTTAAAGTGGAGCGTTTCATGCCCATGTCAAAAGCCACATCGTCTTGCGTACGGCCGCGATGCTTGCGTAAGAGTTTGATGTTTGAACTGAAATACATATCGTGTGGTTTTAGAGATTTAATATTCAAGGATTTTAAAATTTATTTTCCTTTTGTTGGAAAAAACTTTCCTTTTTACTTGCTGTATATGAATTAATGTGATTAAATTTACGTCGTTGATTTTGATTAAAAACTCGACAAAAATACAACTTTTTCGGAACATGCAATGGATTTTTGAAAAAAATATGGAACGTACGGTTT
>JAGHSL010000370.1 GCA_018065885.1 Candidatus Limimorpha equi | reverse complement strand
ACCAAGAGGCTTTTGATTGGTATCGCAAGGCGGCTGAACAAGGCGAGGCGGTTGGACAACGTTGCCTGGGAGTAATGTACGATTTTGGCCGAGGAGTCGAACAAGACTACCAAGAGGCTGTTGATTGGTATCGCAAGGCAGCAGAACAGGGCGAGGCGGTTGGGCAATGTTGCTTAGGATTCATGTATGAAAATGGCCGAGGAGTCGCACAAGACTACCAAGAGGCTGTTGATTGGTATCGCAAAGCTGCTGAACAAGGCGATGATGTGGGACAATATAACTTGAGCATCATGTTTCGAGAAGGCAATGGAGTCACACAAGACCCTATAGAGGCTTACGAATGGTGTCTGAAGGCAGCGGAACAAGGCAATGCGAATGCTCAAAGTGATTTGGGTGTCATGTTTTATCATGGTTATGGAGTCACGCAAGACTATCAAGTGGCTTTTGGATGGTACCTCAAGGCAGCGGAACAAGGTTATGCAATCGGGCAATGTAATCTGGCTCTCATGCTTCGAGAAGGTTATGGAGTCGCCCAAGACTATCAAGAGGCTTTGGAATGGTATCGCAAGGCAGCGGAACAAGGTCTTGAGGCTGCGCAATGGAATTTGGGAGTCATGTATGAAAATGGTCTTGGAGTCGAACAAGACTACCAAGAAGCGTTGGAATGGTATCGGATGGCAGCGGAACAAGGCTATTCATGGGGGCAGTTTAATTTGGGAGCCATGTATGAAAATGGCCTTGGAGTCGAACAAGACTACCAAGAAGCGTTGGAGTGGTATCATAAAGCCGCTGACAATGGAAATGATAATGCCAAGAAAAAACTATCCGAGTTGGGTCAATGATAATCCGGCTCTGAAATGAAGAGATTTCAAAACTGCAATTAATGCTTACCTTGTTCAGAAGGAATATATCTCAACCCTTTAAGATTCGGTGTTGTAGCGGGAACCAAGGTGCAAAAGTCTTCTGGGACAAAAACAATCTTATCACCAATTTTAATTTGCATTTTCCTACCAGGAGACATATATCTATCGAATTTATAATATACATCAATGGCAAAATCATAAACTTTGCCTTTCTTTATTTTACTTCCTTCTCTATTTTTCTTATCTTTAAAGGAAACAAATGTATAATAGCGTTTGTTGATAGTATCTTGCACACATACCAAATATGCCGCACGCGTTCCATTTTCCTTATTGTTGGTCTTTTTTATATCTATCACTTGACAAGGACGAAGACCTTCAATAGTGTCATATTCCAAAACTCCCTGTCCTTCCGATGGTGAAACACATGCAAATATGCACAATAGCAAGAAAAATGCAGCGATTATTCTTTTATTAGGTATTCGATTATTGTCCGATTGGCTTTTCATGTTAATCAGTTCAATATTGAGAGTTTTTTCCCCTTTTCCGATGCGCAAAAATAGGAAGTTTTTCTTTTTGCGGGACAAAAGCCTTGACTTTTTGCAATATTGGGGAAATCTCAATGCAAGTACGGAAACATCGACATTCTGTAAGGTGCGCAGCCTATCGGAATGAGTTGCAAATCAATGTTTTGCTGCTTCACTTCGGGCTTTTCAATTGGCAATTTCGGGTCGCCTTTGTCGGGTTCCCAATCTATCATATTGGCTTTTACTGAAATCGTAATCGGCGCATTGTCTTTGCTCCAACGGAAATATGGCGGCAAGTCGCAGAATGTGATTCTACTTTCTTTCAACGATTTGTCATCAAGCGCATAACGGAATTCATGCCAGCGTTCCTCGTTCAGTTCGTAATAGCTCGCATCTTTGGCTTGCAGACTCAAACCGAAAACCAAAGGACCGTAATTGACAATGGCATAATCGCCGCCTTTGGCGAAACCGCTGTATTCAAAATCGTCATTCGACGGCTCCATGATGCCCCAATAAGGTTGTGCCCCATTGAAATCGGCAAATTGTTCAGTGCCAGTTTCTAATCTTACTTCCATTGGCAACGTCAATTCCACAACATCGCCGTTTTTCCATTCATGTTCAATGCGATAAAAACCATTTGTCGGGATGGCATCCACCATTTTTCCATTGACCGAACAAGTTGCGTTTTTGCACCAGTCCGGCACACGAAGCAACAGCTTTTCGTCTTTCGGCATAGCATTGATTGTCAGTTTTATGCTCTCACGGAACGGATATTCAGTCTGCATCTCAATGTCGTATTTTCCATCTCGTGTTTTCAGATTTGCCGGCGCGTAAAGCAACCACATCAGTTCGTTTTCCTGATTGTGCATACACATATTGATGACATAATTCGGCAGCACGCGGTTGATGTTGGCCGAGCAGCAAGTCGGGTCGTGAATCACCTTGTAATATTGACCGTCGTCACGGATTTTGAGATGTACGCCTGGAATGCGGTTCATGGCCGTCGTGTAAACGCTCAAATCGAAATACGAGTTGACCGCCGTAGGTAAGGCATTGAAAAAATCCTTCTCGATTCTGTCGCCATATTTGGCATCGCCAGTGGCACGCGCCATCCACACATTCGACCAAAGGAAATCGGAAATGTCGCAAGCCTCGGCAGCCTCAAAAGCACCGATGCCGTGCAGATATTCATTCGAGGAATTGGCTCCCAAGGGCAACATAAAATGCTCTTGCAGAAACTCATACGCATTGACTGAAGCCGCTAAATAATCGGGATTGGCATTCCAGATGTAAGCCGCCGCACAAAGTTTCGCCGACTCGTTGTAAGACACGCCATGACAAATGGCCGTGCGCATGAAAGCCTTGTTCTTCACCCATGAATCAAGATACCCGCTTTCATAGTTCTCGTAGACTTTTATGGCTCTTTCAACAAATTGGGAATCACCAGAATAGCGACTGATTTCCAGCATGTTTTCCAATCCGACGATACGGCGCATATTGTCCAATTCGCCGCCGCTTAAAGGTTTGTTTACGTCCTTTCTTTCAAAAAGCGGAAATTCGTCATACACGTTTTCCAACATCGAAAGCACCTTTTCATCATGCGTAGCAGAATAATAAGCCAAAGCTGCGCGGCAGAAAACCGCTTCGCTCCAATACATGCCGTAATCGCCATCGGTTTTGCCCCAGTTTTCAATGTAATCCTTGTTGTTTGAAAGAATGTAGCCATTCGGCTTTTGGCGTGCCATCACCGCTTCCATGATGCGGCGCGAACGGTTCATCAGCAAAGTATCATCGAGAATGAAACCTAAGCGCGTCACGCCATCAGCGTAATAGCCGGTCTGCTCGTAATGCCACCAGCCTGGCGCATCGGCAGTCTGCCAGCCTTCGACAAACTCCGTGAAATTGTCGCCAAGATTTTTGGTGAGGCCGCGCGAAGCCATGCCAGCCCAATCGTGCAGCCAGTCCGTCGGCTTGATTTCGCCCACATCGAACGGCATATATGCTTCTTTTACAGACTGTTTCGCTTCCTGAGCCTTCAATGGAAAGGCCAAAAATGAAAGGAAGAAAATGGCCAAAGGCAAATTGTGTGTCTTGTGCATGGTTAGATTCCTTTAATAAACTCTAAAATTGTTTGCAAAACTTCAGGCGAAATGGTTTCATCGATATTGACATATTCGTTTGGCGAGCCTGTCGTGCAATGCTGGAACAAGTGATTCAAACCGGGAAATTCGCGGATGGTCATGTTGGTCTTGCCGTAATCCGAAGCGATTTTTTCGTAGGCGGGCAGATTTTGCGAAGCCAAAACTTGCAAATCCAGCGAGCCGTTGAGCAATAGGGTAGGGCAGTTGGTGTTTGCGATGGCTTCCGTCGGGTCGTATTTCAGGAAATAGAACATCCAGGGCGAAGTTAATGGATCTACCGTCTGAGCAATTGTTTCTTCTGGCATTCCGAAACCGGCAAGCATGGCCTTCATCTGCGAAGCGGCTTGCTCCCTGTCATCAGTATTTCCGATGATTCCATACAGCA
>JAGHSL010000437.1 GCA_018065885.1 Candidatus Limimorpha equi | reverse complement strand
ATAAAAATGAACAAGTTAAACATTTTTTATTGCCCGAAATGCGGCAATGTCGGCGTAGCCTACGGCAAACCGGCGATTGAATGTTGCGGAAGCAAAATCGAACCCGTAACTATCGAAAACATGAATGTAGTTCCTACCATCACCGAGATGGATGGCGAATACTTGCTGGAATACGCTTGCCCGATGACGAAGGACGACTTCATTGCTGCCATCGTGGTGGAGCGTTACGACCGTGTCGAGCTTATCCGCCTCTTTCCCGAACAGGCTGCAGAGGCTCGTGTGGCGCAAGTAAAAGGAGCGAAGATTTACACCGTATTTTGCCGCCAAGGCAGGGTGTGGTGTGAATTGATGAAATGAACATGGAAACGGAAAGACTGATATTGCGTCCGTGGTGCGAAGATGATGCGGAGAGCCTGTTTGCGTTTGCCAAAAACCCTGCGGTTGGTCCTATTGCGGGCTGGCCGTCGCATACCAGCGTTGAAAACAGCCGTGAAATTATCCGTAATGTACTGGCTGTCAATGAGACATACGCCGTTTGCTTGAAAACGGACAACAAGGCCATCGGTAGCATTGGCTTGATGATTGGCACACAAAGCAACCTCGATTTGCCCGAAACGGAAGGTGAAGTCGGTTACTGGATTGGCGTGCCTTTTTGGGGCATGGGATTAATTCCCGAAGCTACGAAAGAATTGATCCGTCACGCCTTTGTCGATTTAAATCTTGAAACGCTTTGGTGCGGCTATTTCGAAGGCAACGCCATATCGAAACGCGTGCAGGAAAATTGTGGTTTCGTCTATCATCACACCAACAAGGACATCTATTGGAAAATGATGGACGACATTCGTACCGAGCACATTACCAGGCTGACACGAAAAGAATGGGAGCAAAAAAGATGAACATTTTTAAAGCCAGCGACCGCGCCGAATGGCGCAGATGGCTCAGCGAACATTTCGAGACGGAGAAAGAAATCTGGTTCGTTTTCCCTTCGAAGGCGGCGGGGGAGCAAAGCATTTCATACAATGATGCCGTCGAGGAAGCGCTTTGTTTCGGCTGGATTGACGGTCAGGCTGGCACACTCGACAGCACCCACGGCATCCGACGCTTCACACCAAGGCGGGAAGGAAGCCCTTATTCACGCCCCAACATCGAACGCCTGATTTGGCTCGAGAGCCAGGGAATGATTCATCCAAAAGTCAGGCCATTGGTGCTGCCTGTCATCAACGAGCCATTCGTTTTTCCGGAGGATATCGTGGATGAAATCAAGAAAGACCCAGAGACTTTGGTCAACTTCGAACGATTTTCGGATTCCTACCGCCGCATTCGGGTTGCCTACATCGATGCGGCACGCAAACGGCCCGATGAGTTTCGTAAGCGCCTTGCAAATTTCATCGGCAAGACCAAAGCCAACAAATTGATAAAAGGTTACGGAGGCATTGAAAAATTCTACAAATAAGAAAATGAACATTGAAAGCAAACGACTGAATCTGTTTCCCATCAGCAATGATGAGATGCGCGATCTGATTGAAAACGAAACGATTGAAGAATTGCAGCAAGCCTATGGTGAGATGCTGCAAGGCTGCCTCGACCATCCCGAAAAACGGATGTGGTATGCCGTGTGGTTCATGGAACTAAAGGAAAATCCAGGGACTATCGTCGGTGATTTCTGTTTCAAGGGCGTTGGCAATGACGGAACGGTTGAAATCGGGTATGGTCTCAGAGAAGGTTTTTGTGGCAACGGCTATATGACAGAGGCTTTGCTGTCGGTTTCCGAATGGGCGTTGAAGCAAGATGGGGTCAAGAAAGTCATTGCCGAGACCACCGAGGAAAACGAAGCATCGAAAAAAGTCCTTCAACGGGCAGGATTCCTTTTTTCAGGACAATATGGCGAGGAAGGACCCGTTTATTACAAATCAGACAGATAACTATCATTAAAAACAGAATCAATATGAATACTTCAAAAGTTTACTACACCGACTTTAGGACGGGTTATTTCGGAGAAAGCATGCCTGCAAAACTCAAGCGGTTGGCACGCACTGCGGGCATTGAAAACATCGACATGAATGGCAAATTCGTCGCCATCAAGATGCACTTCGGTGAATTGGGCAACATTAGCTATCTGCGCCCGAATTATGCCAAAGCCATCGTCGACCTCGTCAAGGAATTGGGCGGGAAACCTTTCCTCACCGACTGCAACACCATGTATCCCGGCTCGCGCAAAAACGCTCTCGAACATCTTGAATGCGCCTGGGAAAACGGTTTCACACCGCTCACCGTCGGTTGCCCGGTCATCATTGGCGACGGCCTGAAAGGCACCGACGACATTGCCGTGCCCGTCGAAGGCGGCGAATACACCAAGGAAGCATTGATTGGCCGCGCCGTCATGGATGCCGATGTCTTCATCAGTCTGACGCACTTCAAAGGTCACGAAATGACAGGTTTCGGCGGCACCATTAAGAATATCGGCATGGGCTGTGGCTCGCGTGCCGGCAAGAAAGACCAACATTCCAACGGGAAACCCATCATCAAGGCCAAGAAATGCCGTGGCTGCAAACGCTGCTTGCGCGAATGCGCCAACAATGGCCTTGTGTTTGACGAAATGACCAAGAAAATGCAAGTCAACCAGGAAAACTGCGTGGGATGTGGCCGTTGCCTCGGCGCCTGCAATTTCGACGCCATCGACTTTGCACAAGACCAAGCTATCAGCGTGCTGAATGCCAAGATGGCGGAATACACCAAAGCCGTCATTTCGGGCCGCGACAATTTCCACATTTCGCTCATCGTCGATGTGTCGCCATACTGCGACTGCCACGGCGAAAACGATGCCCCGATTCTGCCTAACATCGGCATGTTCGCCTCCTTCGACCCAGTCGCCCTCGACCAAGCTTGCGCCGATTTGTGTCTGAAAGCTGAACCAATCCGCAATTCCGTCCTTGGCGACCATCTGCATCAGGAAGGCTTCTCCGACCATCACGACCATTTCAAAAACACGACACCCGAATCGGAATGGGAGACACAACTCATTCATGGTGAGAAAATTGGACTCGGAAACCGGAAATATGAATTGGTTTGGATGGGGAGCAAATGATTTATATCAGCCATTAGCTATTAGCCTTTAGCTAATGGCTGGTTTTGACATTACGGATTCTTTTTTTGAAGAATAATTTTATCTGTGAATTAACAATGAAAAAATCAATCTTAATTATTGCATTATTAGCGTTTTGCATCGCTTTACCGGCGCAAAACACACCGCTTTACAAGGAAATCGTAAAGGAACTGAGTTCTAAGAAATATCAAGGCCGCGGCTATGCCAAGGATGGCGTGCTGAAAGCGGGCGATTACATTGAAAAACAGTTCCGTAAGGCTGGCGTTGACGAAGTCATTCTGCAACCTTTCACCATCAACATCAACACTTTTCCGGGGAAAATGAAGATGTGGGTCGATGGCAGAAAACTCACTCCTGGCGATGATTTCGTGATGCGCGAATATTCACCCGGCGTGAAAGGCAGTTTCCCGCTCTATTTCATCGACACGGCCAATTTCGATTTTGAACAGATTTCCAAGGACTTGCAGACTCCTGAATACAAAAACGCTTTCGTCGTCTGCGATTTCTGGTTCCCTTACAAACACGGCAAGGAGTTTTCCATTCTGCAAAGCGACACGACTTGCCCCAATGCAGGTTTGCTCTACACTTGGGAAACAGGCCTGAAATTCTACAAGGCCTACGGCGAAAACATTGCCGCAAAACCTATTGTCTGGACAACTGCCGAAGCCGTCAGAGATGCGAAAAACATCAAGCTGAATGTTGAAAACAAGTTTTTGTCAAACTACGAAAGCAGCAACGTGATTGCAAAAATCAATGGTGAAAGCCATGACAGTTGTTTTGTCTTCACGGCGCACTACGACCATTTGGGCAATTTGGGCAGAAAACTCTATTTCCCAGGTGCCAACGACAACGCTTCGGGCACAGCCGCCATCATCACTTTGGCTGAATATTATGCCCAACACAAGCCGAAATACGACATGATTTTCATCGCGTTTTCAGGCGAAGATGCCAATCTGCGCGGTTCGACCTATTATGTCAACCACCCGATTGTTCCGCTGAGCAACATCAAATATCTTTTCAATCTCGACATGATTGGCGATAACAATCCCGTGCAGTATTGCGAGGTCAGCGAGCAAGGCATGAAAGGCTTTGCCGAAATGGAAGCCATCAATGCGAAAAGGCATTATTTCCAGTCGCTCAACCGCGGCGATTTGGCTGCCAACAGCGACCATTATCCTTTTGCCGTGCAAGGCGTTCCGTGCATTTTCTACGAAAACGAAGAAGGCGACGCTTTCCAGTATTATCACACCGCCAACGATACTTTCAAGCATTTCTATTTTGAGACTTACGAGTTGCTGTTCAAGCTGATTACGGAGTTTATTGACTATTAGCTGTTAGCTTTTAGCCGTTAGCCATTAGCTAGCTTTTAGCCAAAAAACTCGATGATTTTCAGAAATTTAGCAAATATCATAACTTTTTCAAGAATGATACTGTCGGTGGTGTTATGGTTCGTAGCACCACTTTCAGCGTCGTTTGGCGTCATTTATCTGCTTTGCGGTTTTTCCGATATGATTGACGGCCCCATCGCCCGAAGAACAGGAAACGCAACACCGTTCGGAGCCAAATTGGACAGCATTGCCGACATGCTTTTCGTTGCAGTTTGCCTCGTCCGTTTGCTACCCGTTTTCAACATTCCCACATGGCTTTGGATATGGATTATCGTGATTTTCTGCATCAAAATCATAAACATCGTTTCGGGATTCGTTTGTTGGAAAAAACTCGTTCTGCCGCACACTACGGCGAACAAAGTATCGGGACTCCTGCTGTTTCTGCTGCCAATCGCATACGAATTTGTAGGATTGAAATATCCCGCAATTTTAATCTGCATAGTGACAAGTTTTGCAGCAATCCAGGAAGGGCATTTGATTAGGAGGGAAAATATTTAGATCGCCTTTGTAACATATTCGTTTTTTGTTCGTCTTGGTAATGTGACTTAAACGAAAAACAGCATGACAACTGAGATATTCAAACGGACTTATCTTCCTCTAAATGCTCAAATTTATCGTGTAGCGATGCATTTGCTAAACGATGAAGAAGCTGCAAAGGATACCGTTCAGGATGTCTATGTGAAGTTGTGGGCATCAAAAGACAGCTTGGATATAATTGATGACCCAAAATCGTTTGTCATTAAGATGACTCATAATCTATGTGTTGATAAAATTAGGCGTAATAAATTGCGAATTGAAGAAAAATCAGATAACATGGAAATGCTTCCAAATATCGGCATTGAAGATAACCCCGTGGTGAGTCGTGATACTTTAAGATATGTGTTGGATTGTATCAACAGAATGCCGAAAAAACAAAAGGAAATCATGCTTTTGTTCGTTACGGAAGCCTTGGATTACAAGGAAATAGCAAAAAGAACGGGACTGACAGAATTAAATGTAAGGGTGACGGTTAGCCGTTCAAGAAATCAAATTAAAAAAGAACTGGAGGAACTGTTATGAATTTGAATGAACTTGAAAAAACAGCCAATGATGAGCAGAAAAAGGTTCCATCGGATTTGGAGCACAATATAGATACATTAATCAATACCTTGGCTTTTGCCGAGAATTTGAAAAGCAGGAAAGAGAGCCATAAATTAGGGAATCAAATGAAATGGCTTAGTATGGCAGCAACCTTTGTCTTGGTGATTGGTTTCGCTTGGCTTATGCTATCAAAACAAAGTGAGCCGAAAGACACCTTCAGTGATCCTCGCGAAGCGTATGCCTATTTTTCTTCTACAATGAATCGTATAGCGTCAGAATTCAATGACGGAATGGATAAAGCTAATGCAGCGATGTCTACTATAAAAACTGTAATGTCGAATGAAACAAAGTAACTCAAATCAATTTAAATCATAAAAAATGAAAAAGTTAGTATTTTTGATGTTTGCCTTTATTATTGCAAACAGTGGTCAAGCCCAAGTTGGCAAGGAATTTTCCAATAAGTATTCAGGCTCAGAAGGCGTTAGAATAACTTATATTTCATCTGGCATATTCGATATGATGGGGCAAGAAATAAAAGACGCCCAATTCGGTAACATTTCGTTGGAGTCTTTTCAAGGCATGTCTGTCATTGATTGCGATGATTCTGCTACAATTAAAAGGATTAAGAAGGATATTGATTTAAAGATACAAAATGAGTACGAACTTCTGATTGAGAATAAGGAAGATGATAAATGTACCCGTATCTATAGGACAAAAACTAAAAAAAGAACAGATACTATAGAATTAATTGTTATCACAGAAGAGCCGGAAGATATTAATATCGTTTTCATAGATGCAGCATCAATGAAGAAGTCTAAAAAATAATTGGAAGCAACTGATGCTGAATATTTCTGGCAAGCACCTGAGAAGTGAATCTTATCATTAAGAAAGCAAAATACGGCGTTTATCGGCGACAATAACAAAAAAAACTTATATTTGTCGCCGATTTTTAATTAATTCACTATGAATATCGCCGATTTGATGGAAAAATATCGCCGATTAGGAATTGCAGACCAGATTGACAGTCGAAAATTCTATCTCTATTCCTTAATCACACATTCCACGGCCATTGAGGGAAGCACCGTCACTGAATTGGAAAACCAGTTGCTTTTTGACGAAGGAACGACCGCAAAAGGCCGTTCCATGATTGAGCAACTGATGAACCTCGACCTGAAGGCAGCCTATGATTACGGTATGGATTGGATTCAGAAACACGAAGATTTCACTGTCGGGCAACTATGCAAATTGTCGTCGATGGTGATGGCGCGGACTGGCTCCGAATACAACACGAGTTTGGGCAGTTTTTCTTCCGCCAAAGGCGATTTGCGTTTAGTAAATGTGTCGGCGGGATTTGGCGGTCACTCTTATTTGAGTTTTCAGAAAGTGCCAAGTCGTTTGGAAGAATTTTGCAAGGAATTGAACCGCCGCCGCAGAAAAGTCAAGGCCGACGACATAGAAGCGATTTATAACCTGAGTTTTTGGGCTCATTACGAATTAGTTACAATTCATCCTTGGGCTGATGGGAATGGGAGGGTTTCAAGATTGGTAATGAATCTGCTTCAGATGGAACACGATTTGCCAGCCACAAAAGTCATGAAAGAGGAAAAATCGGAATACATTGAAGCACTCGTCAAATCTCGCGAACAAGATGACG
>JAGHSL010000169.1 GCA_018065885.1 Candidatus Limimorpha equi | reverse complement strand
TTTTTTTGTTGTATGTTTTGATTTTCCTGCAAGTCAGGCCCAAGCTTTGAATCGTAAATCTTGAATTTTTAAATCTTTAAATCATTAAATCTTTAAATCTGAAATGATTACAAAAGAACAAATTGCCACATTAACAGAAGAAGCCCTCGAAGGAAGCGACCGTTTTTTGGTTGAAGTTAAGGTGAAACCTGGCAATGTCATTGAGGTTTATGTCGACTCCGACACTTCCGTCACCATTGACAATTGCGTGGAAATCAGCCGTTTCATTGAAAGCAAACAGGATCGCGATGTCGAAGATTACGAACTGAGCGTCTTGTCGTGGGGCTTGAGCGGCGCTTTGCGCATGGATCGCCAAATGAACAAATATGTCGGTCAGGAAGTGGAAGTCAAGACAAAGGAAATGGGTAAGGTGCAGGGTAAACTGGTTCGCTTTGATGCCGAAACGGTTGAAATCGAACCGGTGAAGAAAAAGGCGAGCAAGAAAAAAACTGTCGTCGAAGGCAACCTTACTTTTGAAAGGAAGGCTGTAGAAATCAAGCCGGCGATTATATTTTGATGTTTTGATCAAGCTCGTTTCGACAGGCTCAACGGGCGGCAACAATTAAACAGATAAACAATAAACAAATAAACATATACAATGGAAAATTACAAATTAGTTGAAATCTTTTCCGAATTCAAGGAATTCAAAAACCTCGACCGCGAAGCCATGATGCGTATCGTGGAAGATGTGTTCAGAGGCATGCTCAACAAGAAGTACGAAACCGATACCGAAGAGTTCATCGATATTATCGTGAACGTCGATAAGGGCGACTTCGAAATCTATCACAACCGCACCGTTGTCGATGACGACGAACTGGAAGACCCGCTGCGCGAAATCAAGCTGAGTGATGCCATCCGCATTGAACCTGATTTTGAAGTCGGCGACGATGTTTCGGAAGTGCTGAAAATCTCGAGTTTCGGCCGCCGCGACATTTTGGCTTTGCGCCAGAACTTGCAGACCAAAGTCCTTGAATACGAAAAGGAAAACATTTTCCAAAAGTATAAGGAAAAAGTCGGTGACATGATTACGGCCGAAGTGGCTCACAGCTCAAAGCGCGAGATCGTCGTGATTGATGACGAAGGCATTGAACTCTACATGCCGCGTGCCGAGCAGATTCCGAGCGACATATATAAAAAAGGTGATACCATCCGCGCCATCGTGAAGAGCGTTGAGAGTGAGAATGGCTCTCCAAAAGTTGTCCTGTCTCGTACCTCGGAAATCTTCTTGCAGCGTCTGCTCGAAGCCGAAGTGCATGAAATCGAGGAAGGCCTCATCACTTTGAAGAAGATTGTGCGTGAACCTGGTCAGCGTGCCAAAGTCGCCGTCGAATCATACGACGACCGTGTCGACCCAGTCGGCGCTTGCGTTGGCCCTAAGGGTGTCCGTATTCATGGTATCGTCCGCGAATTGCGCAACGAAAACATCGACATCATTAACTATACGAACAATCCTACCTTGTTCATTACCCGTGCGTTAAGTCCGGCCAAGATTTCGTCAATCGTTATCAATGACGACAACACGGCTGCCAACGTTTACATGGAAAACGACCAGGTCAGCCTCGCCATCGGTAAGGGCGGTTACAACATCAAGCTGGCTGGCAAACTGACGGGCTACGAAATCGACGTTTACCGCAACAGCGAAGTCAACAATGTTGAGGAAGACGTTGATTTGAAGGAATTTGAAGACGAAATCGACGGCTGGGTCATCGATGCCCTCATCCGCATGGGCTGCGATACGGCTAAAAACGTTTTGGCGCATAC
Source organism: Candidatus Limimorpha equi (assembly GCA_018065885.1). GTDB lineage: Bacteria > Bacteroidota > Bacteroidia > Bacteroidales > F082 > Limimorpha > Limimorpha equi. The sequence goes on along the minus strand of JAGHSL010000169.1, from coordinate 4,628 downwards.
GCCGGAAGAGGTTGCCAACCGTGCCGACCTCGAAATGGAAACCGTCACCGAGGTGTTCAATATCCTGAAAGCTGAATTTGAATCAGATGCCGAATGATGCTAAGGCATTGTAAATAAACGAGAAACAAAGAAAGAGAAACTATGTCCGACGAATCAAAAGAATTTACAGTTCGATTGTCGAAAGCGGCAAAAGAATTTAATGTGGCGGTGTCGACCATTCAGGAATTCCTCACCAAAAAGGGATTCCAGGTGGATTCTTCACCGAACACAAAGCTCACGAAGGAGATGTACGATCTCGTCGTGAAGGAGTATCAGGGCGAAAAAGAAGTGAAAAACGAAGCCAAGAAATTGGGCAACCTGTCGTATAAGGGAGGTTCTGTTTCCGTTGAATCGGCACTGCAATCGTCAAAAGAAGATGAAGAGGAAGACTTCGGTGATGACGTGTTTATCCGTACCAATACGATAACCTCACCGAAGAAAACCGTTAAACCCGTTGAGGAAGTTCCTGCTGCTGAACCTGTTGAGGAGAAAACGGTTGTTGAAGCGCCAAAACCTGTTGAGGAGAAGCCTGTTGCTCAGGAACCTAAGGAAGAGCCTGTAAAGGAAGAAAAAGTTGAGGAAAAACAGCAATCGGAACCAGAGGCAAAGGAAGAAAATCCTGAACCAAAGTCTGAACCTGCTTCAGATTCTCCTTTCAAGGTTGTGGGCAAAATCGATTTGGATAGCCTGAATACTAAGACTCATCCTGATAAAAAGCATAAGGATCAGGGCAAGAAAAAAGAGGATAAGCAGAAGCAACAGCAGCCGCAGCAAAAGCAACAGCCGCAGCAACAACAGCCAAAGCAGAAGCAACAGCCGCAGCCTCAAAAGCCTCAGAATCAGCCACAGCCAAAGCCTCAGCAACCGCAAAAGCCTCAGCCAAAACCAGAGCAGAAGCAGGAAGCAAAGGCTGAACCAAAAGTCATTAAGATTGAAGTCAAGAAACTGGAAGGCCCGAAGATTCTGGACAAGATCGAACTGCCTGTCGAGCCTAAGCGTTCAAAAGGCGGTGAGTCCGGCGATGGAAAGAAAAAGAAGCGCAAGCGCATAGCTGGCAAGTTGGAAGGTTCTTCGGAACGTCCAATCGACCCGAAGCAGCAGCAAGGCGGTAACAAACCTGCCAAAGGCCCGAAACCGCAAGGCGGCAACGATGGCGGCAGTGCTCCTAAGAAAGGCCCGAAGGATAATCCGAAAGACAGCCCGAAACCTTCAAGGAAAGATAAGAAAGGCTTCAAGAAGGAGGAAAAGGTTGAACTGAGCGACGAGGAAATCTCGAAGCAGATCAAGGATACTTTGGCTCGCCTGTCGCCAATGGGTAAGTCGAAGACTTCAAAACACCGTCGTGAAAAGCGTCAGCAGGTGGCTGGCAACATGATGGAGGAACTGGCTCGTCAGGAAGAGGAAAAATCAATCCTGAAAGTCACGGAATTTGTGACTGCCAATGAGTTGGCAACCATGATGAACGTGCCTGTCGTCAAGGTCATTGCAACTTGCATGAGCCTGGGTATGCCTGTATCCATCAACCAGCGTCTCGATGCTGAAGCCTTGTCGGTTGTGGCCAGCGAATTTGGCTTCCAAGTCGATTTCGTGAGCGCTGACGTTCAGGAAGCTATCGCTGAAACCGAAGAAGAGGATAGGGAAGAGGATATGGTGCCACGCGCTCCTGTCGTTACCGTCATGGGACACGTCGACCATGGTAAGACCAAACTTCTGGACTACATCCGTAACACCAACGTGGTGGCTGGCGAAGCCGGCGGTATCACCCAGCATATCGGTGCTTACGAGGTGACGACCGAAAGCGGCAAAAAGATTACTTTCCTCGATACGCCTGGCCACGAAGCATTTACCGCTATGCGTGCCCGTGGTGCCAAGATGACTGATGTCGCCATTATTGTCATCGCTACTGATGATAACGTGATGCCGCAGACCGTCGAAGCCATCAACCACGCTCAGGCTGCTGGTGTCCCGATTGTCTTCGCTTTGAATAAGATTGATAAACCTACGGCTCAACCTGACAAGATCCGTGAACAGCTGGCCAAGATGAATATTTTGGTCGAAAGCTGGGGCGGTAAGTATCAGGAACAGGAAATCGCCGCTAAGATAGGTTTGAATGTCGACGCCTTGCTTGAAAAGGTGCTGCTTGAAGCTGAATTCCTCGACTTGAAGGCTAATCCGAATAAACTGGCCAAGGGAACCGTCATCGAATCGGCTTTGGATAAAGGCCGTGGTTATGTGGCCAAGATTTTGGTGCAGAGCGGTACGCTTCGCGTAGGCGACATGGTTTTGGCAGGCACGACCTACGGTAAGGTCAAGGCTATGTTTAACGACCACAACCAGAAGATTCAGTCGGCAGGCCCATCAACGCCTGTGTTGCTGCTCGGCTTGAATGGCGCACCTCAGCCTGGTGATGTGTTCAACGTGATGACTGATGAACGTGAGGTGAAGGAAATCGCCAACCGCCGTGAGCAGTTGCAGCGTGAACAGTCGCGCCGTACCAATCCGCACATCACTCTTGATGAAATCGGACGCCGTATCGCCATTGGCGACTTCAAGGAGCTTAACATCATTGTCAAGGCTGACGTGGACGGCTCTGTCGAAGCTCTGTCCGACAGCTTGCTGAAACTGTCAACCGAAGAGGTTCAGGTCAATGTCATTCACAAGTCGGTGGGCGCCATCAGCGAATCCGATGTCAATCTGGCTTCGGCTTCTAATGCCGTCATCGTGGGCTTCAATGTCCGTCCTACCGTTCAGGCCCGTAAACTGGCCGAGCAGGAAAAGATTGATATTCGCCTGTATTCCATCATCTACACTGCCATTGAGGAAATCAAGTCGGCTATCGAAGGCATGTTGGCTCCTGAAATCGAGGAAGTCATCACTTGCAATATCGAAATCCGCGAGACCTTCAAGATTAGCAAGGTCGGTACGATTGCAGGCTGCATGGTGCTCGATGGCAAGGTCAACCGTAATACCAAAATCCGTGTCATTCGCGATGGTATCGTGATTTACACGGGTGCCCTCGGCTCCCTGAAACGTTACAAGGACGATGTCAAGGAAGTCAGCGCCGGCATGGAGTGCGGTCTGAACATCGAAAACTTCAACGACATTAAGGTCGGTGACATTATTGAAGGCTACACCGAAAAGGAAATAGCCAGAAAACTGTAAATCATCTTATTGAAGATGAATGAAATAGGGGAGGCCATTCGGCTTCCCCTATTCATTTTGGTGTGTTTTGGCAAACTCATTTCCAACCTCGTCCTTCAAGAAACTCATTTACCATTTTGCAAAACTCATCTTCGCTGAGTGGCTCTTCGCTGGAGCCTTGCGCTGCACTTCGGCAGTCGTTTCTTTTCATGGTTTTCCAGAAAGGATTATTGGCCTTGATGCTGCTTTGCCTTTCTGCTGGCAACGTCCTCATGTCGCACATCATGTGGTAATGGATGGCTTCGCGTTCATCATCGGTAAGCAGGAAATGTGCACATTTCTCAATCATGAAAACCGATTTTTCGCCATCACGCCCGTGTCCTGTGAAACCGTAGGTGTTGCACAAGTCGTGTAGCAGCGTTACGATGACCCAGCTTGAAAGTTTTTCGGGATTTTTGTTTCCTAAGCTCCACAGCATCACCTCCATACAGTGCTGCGCTGCACCGCCCGAGTAGTGATGATGGGAATAACTTCTGGCCTTGAAAAATCCGCATTTCTCCACAAAACGTATCAAAGGCTCAACGTCGCGATGCTGCTCATCAGCCTTGAAAGCGTTGCGCAAAATGATGCCGTAGGCCTTTTTGATGATCCGTTTGGTGTCGTTGCTTAATGTCATGACATTTCGTTTTTTGATGCAAATTTACCTCTTTTTTGCAAAAGTTGCAACTGTGTCTTCTTGTTCTGACTGGAGTGTCGAATGCCAGTTCGTGGTAGGCGGGGCAGCGTTCGCCAAAGAGACTGAGATTTGATCTTCACGAAGTTGTGTTTATGCCATATTTCCTGAAGGTCAAGTCTATGGGCTGGCCGTGCGTTGAGCCGATTATCTTGTCCTTGAACTTTGGCTCCTTTCTTTCAAGTTATCATTGTCGGGGTGAAAAACGGATGACGGATATAACAGGTAAGATTTTGTCGTGTCCCAATCTGTTGGTATGTAGAGACGCAAGGATGTGCGTCTATACGTTCCAAAAAATATGCAGTCGCTATGATGGATTAAAACAGCGTGGGCTTGCGTTCCCCATACAATTCGTGGGCACCAATAACCATGATTAATTCATAGAACCTCCCACAGCTCGGCTTTTGAAAATACAACAAAACAGAAGGCAATCCGAAATGGGTTGTCTTCTGTTGGACCTTAAATAAGAAATAGAAACGGCTTCTAATTTTAATATTCGTCAGAAACTGTAAGTTTTTTTCTGCCCTTGGCTCTTCTTCTGGCTAATACCTTGCGGCCGTTGGCAGTTGACATTCTTTCTCTGAAACCGTGCTTGTTTCTGCGTTTTCTGTTCGATGGTTGAAAAGTGCGTTTCATTTTCGTATATCTATTTTATGTTCTTACAACTATATTACCCCTTGTTTTGGGACTGCAAAAGTACAACTTTTTTCAATAG
>JAGHSL010000258.1 GCA_018065885.1 Candidatus Limimorpha equi | reverse complement strand
ACATTATTGATGCACAGACAACCCTTTGAATCCTTAAAGCGGATTCTTAACTTATCCATTCTAACCGTCTGAAAACGAATGATTCGCTTATACCCTATTGTCGTCAAATCATCGTAGGTTTCTATGGGCAGCCATTTGCCGTTTATATAGCGGTCGAGGCTGAATTTCTTTACTCTTTGTCCCAACGGGATGTATTCTTGAATCAAAACGCGGTTTAAAGCGGTGGTTTGTGGAAAATCAAACACCAATTCGCCATGATTTATGCCATCTTCCGTAGCCCAATAAGTGTTCCAATCGTCATCCAAAACCTTGCTTGCGGAATATGCCTTTCCTCTCTCATTGCTTGACGATACTTTTGTATTTTTCAATAAGTTATCATCCATATCTTCAACAATCACTTTATGCCATTCCATGATGCGGATTGAGTCATCTTTGGTGATTTTTCCCGAAAGACTGACAGGAAAATTAAGCAGCAAATTCGAATTGTGCCCAACACTATTATAATAGATGTCGACCAATTTTGCCACGCTCTTAATCTGATGGTCTTCCCGATGATGGTAGAACCATCCTGGACGAATGGAAACATCCGTTTCGGAAGGCAACCAAACATCACCGTTTTCGCAGCCTGTGTTGAGCAAATTCATATCATCACGTTCATCGAAAATTATTGTAGACCAATGATTTGCATCGGCGTAACCGTCTTCGTTGCCCACCCAACGGATGCTCGGAACTTCACCACCGAAAATCATGGCATCAGGATGATTCTTATGAATAATGTCTACGGCTTTCTGATAATTATAATAGGTTTTTGCCTCAATGGAACGCTGCTCATCGGCACCGCCATACCAGCCCGTGCCACCATTTGCGCCATCAAACCAGAACTCAAAAAGCGGTCCGTAATTAGTTGTAAGTTCCTCTATCTGACGATGATATGTGTTCACGTATGCCTCAGTTCCGTATTCCGCATTGTTTCGGTCCCAGGGCGAAACATAAATCCCGAATTTCAAACCATATTTGCGGCAAGCATCGGAAAGTTCCTTGACCATATCGCCCTTACCGTTTTTATACGGCGAATTTTTAATGCTGTAATCCGATGTCTCCGTGGGCCATAGACAAAATCCGTCATGATGCTTTGCCGTCAGAATTACGGCTTTCATGCCAGCATTTTTCAAGGTTTTAACCCATTGCTCGCAATCCAAAGTATCGGGATTGAAAGTGCTTGCCGGACTGTTGCCGTAGCCCCACTCCATGTCATTGAAAGTGTTGATTCCGAAGTGAATAAAGGCGTATGTCTCCAATTTATTCCACTCAATCTGTTGCTTTGTCGGCACAGGTCCAATGGGTTCAGGGGCCTTTGTGCAGGCGGAAAACACGCTTGCGAAAAACAGAATTATCAATAAATGTCGTTTCATTTTATCGGGATATCAGATTTTCTTTTTCGACCAATTTGCCTTTCGGATATAGGCAAAGGAAATCAGGCCAATGGCAATATTATAAAGCAATTCGGCCGTCCAAACGCCTGCTATTGTGGAAGTTTTGGTCATCATGTAAATGTAGAGAATATAGACTACGAGCACGCCAAACTCCAAAATCATGGCAGCATCGGTGTTGCCCGTGCCGGAAACCGCTTCGAAAAATACCATTGCAACGGCACCGAGAATAGTAGCGGCACAAATCACGTATACCGCTGGAACTGCGGCTGTTGCTAATGCCATATCATCGGTGTAGATTTGCAAGACCAATTGCGGAATAATGAGCGTCACGGCTACCAAAATCGAAGCGCAAATGACACCGTTTTTGGCGACTTTCAGCAAAAGCGACATTACCTCACCGCTTCTTCCCTCGCCTATCGTTCTGCTTGTCAAAGTGTTAGCGGTAGCAGCAAAAGCAAATCCAGGAATAATCAGAATCATGTAAGTACTGCGCACGACCGAAGAAATTCCGATGGCCATCTCGCCCATTTTTTCAATCAAGACAAAGAAAGCGAACCATGCGCCAAAGGAAAACAGGCGCTGAATCATGCTCGGGAAAGCCACTTTCAGCAGCTCGCCCATCAGTTTGGGTTGCAGTTTGTGCCAACGGAACATGCCGAATTTTTCATGCGGAACGGTGATATAAGTGTAAATCCAGAAGAAACAAAATGCCGTGATTTCAGCCATCAGCGAGGCCAATGCAGCACCGCCGACGCCCATCTCCGGCAGATTGCAATTTCCGAAAATCAGGCACCAGTCAAAGAAAATATTCACCACAGCCATGATGACAGTCGAGAACGTTATCACCTTAGTGTTGGAGATTCCTACATAAAACGAACGGAACAAATAATTGAAAACCACGAAGATAATGCCAAACTGACGGTATTTCAGATAGTCCATCGCCGAACCATAGATGTTCTCGGAACTAATGATGACCCGCATCAGGCTTTCGCTGCAAAAGAACAAAATGCAGAAAAGCAAAATGCCAAGCAGCAGCACGAACATGGCGCCATGTTGGAAAACCTCACCGATTTTCTTGAAATTGCCTTCGCCAAAACGACGCGCGATAAATATCTGAATGCCAATGGCAAAACCCATGGCCAAAGTCGTAAACACATAATAATAAAGGCCTGCCATCATTGAGGCGCTCATCTCGATGGTGCCCAAATGACCTAAGAAAGCCGTGTCGGTAAAAGTAATGATGGTCTGGGCCAAATTGCCCAACATGATGGGATAGGCAATGCGCCAAATCTCACGGTTTGAAACGGAAGTTTTTAACATTCAATAATTTACTTTTGTAAAAATGCCGGAACAGGAAGATGCATGCCTAAAACCAGCCAATGATTGGTCTGGGCTTGCTCAAGCAACATTTTGCGCGAAGCAATTGCCTGCTCCTTATCTTGGTCAAAATTAGCACAATATTCCGGATGTTCCAATTGTAATGCGGCACCATGCACAAAGTCACCTGCAACAAGCACATTGCCAACAAGATAAGCCGTGTGTCCTGGTGTATGTCCAACCGCATTTATGGGCTTCACTCCACAAGGCAATTC
>JAGHSL010000303.1 GCA_018065885.1 Candidatus Limimorpha equi | reverse complement strand
AACGAAGCGGTCTACGACTTGCTCGTTGTGCCGAAGCAAGTCAAGGACATCGACACCATGTACTTCTGCCGCCTTTTGAGCATCAGCAAGGAATCGTATATCGAGCGCATTACGAAAGCCAGGAACTATTCCTTGCTGAAATCGTCGGTTTTCCTGTCGCAGATTTCCAAGGAGGATTATTCGCATGTGGCCGAGGTGCTCTATAAGTTTCCGGGCTTTTATTTTCAGACCCGAACCTTGCGCCATTATCCCAATTCGATTGCTGCCCACACTTTGGGCGACATCGGCGAAGTTGGGCAGGCACAGCTCGATGCCGACCCATATTACAAAATGGGCGACTATGTGGGCAAGTCGGGCTTGGAAAAATCGTATGAGAAAGAACTTCGTGGCGAAAAGGGGCTGAAAGTAGTCATGGTGGATGTCCATAACCGCGAAATGGGCAGTTTCATGGATGGCGAAATGGATGAAGACCCTGTGGCGGGCAAGGATATTTATTTAGGCATGGATGCCGAACTGCAAGCCTACGGCGAAAAACTGATGCACGGAAAAATTGGCTCCATCGTGGCCATCGAACCTTCTACGGGTCAGATACTTGCCTTCGTTTCCAGCCCGACCTACGACCCGAATCTGTTGGTTGGCCGTGAACGTGGTACAAACTACAAGGCCTTGCGGGAAGACCCGATGAAACCTTTGCTGAACCGTGCCATCAACGGAACTTATCCTCCTGGCTCCACCTTCAAGACCGTCATCGGCCTGATTGCCTTGCAAAGCGGCAGCATCACGCCGGCAACGCAGTTCCATTGCAGCGGTCCGGGTTCGTTGCCTATCAAATGTACCCACCATCACGGCGGTTCGCCCGATTTCGCCAATGCCATCATGAATTCGTGCAACCCTTATTTCTACGAATCGTTTAAGGCGACCATCAACAATCCGAAGTTCGGCAACATTAAGAACGGCTATCAGTATTGGAAGGACATGACCTACAAAATGGGTCTGGGGCATAAGTTCGACACGGATATTCCCTACGAACTTTCGGGCAACATCCCATCGCGCGAATACTACGACAAGATGTACAACGGGCAATGGAATTCAGTGACAATCCGCTCATTGGGCATCGGTCAGGGTGAGGTGTTGCTGACGCCTTTGCAACTGGCCAACATTGCAGCCACCGTTGCCAACGAAGGCTATTATTATCCGCCGCATCTCATCAAGTGTTTCGGCGACACGACGGCCATTCCCGAAGTGATGACCACGAAAGTGGAAACTGGCGTCGAGGCGCGGCATTACAAGGTGATTAAGGCAGGAATGCGCACCGTGTTTTCGGGTCCGGCGGGTACGGCGCGACGCTTCGAGGTGCCTGCTTTGGAGCAATGTGGCAAGACGGGAACGGCGCAAAATCCGCACGGCAACTATCACTCTAATTTCGTGGCCTTTGCGCCGATGAGCAATCCGAAAATCGCCTTGGCGGTCATCATCGAAAACGGCGGTTACGGTGCCACCTGGGCGGCTCCTATCGCCAGCCTGATGATAGAGAAATACCTCACAGGCGAGACTACACGTCCCGACCTCGAACAACGCATGATGGAAGGTGTAATCAATTATAAGAACGAGAGATGAACGACGACAGAAACAGCATAATAGGAAAAATCGACTGGGTCACGGTGCTGATTTACCTGGCCTTGGTCCTAATTGGTTGGTTTAGCATTTTTTCAGCGAAATACGATGAACTGCACCCAAGCATTTTCGACATGTCGCAAGTGTACGGCAAGCAGTTGATTTGGATTGGCATTGCCTTGTTTTTAGGCTTTTTGGTCCTGCTTCTCGATGCAAAAGTCTTTACCGGATTTTCCATTTTCATCTACATAGCGGTGATGTTCGCCTTGGTCGCGGTATTGGTCTACGGCAAAGCCACCAAAGGTGCCACTTCGTGGATTGATTTGGGCGGCGGCATCAAGTTTCAGCCTTCCGAATTTGCGAAATTGGGCACGGCTTTGGCGCTTTCGAGCGTGCTGAGCCGCTTGGATGCCGATTTGAGGAAGCCAAAGACCCGCTTTTTGGTCTATCTCGTCATCTTCATCCCGATGGCTTTGGTCTTGCTGCAAAACGATACAGGTTCGGCCATCGTGTTCGTTTCGTTCATTTTGGTTTTGTACCGCGAAGGCTTCCCGTTTGCCGGAATGATCATGCTGCTCGGCGTGGCAGCGGTCTTGCTGTTCATTTTCACCTTGCTTTGGGGCCAAAAAGTGATGTACATCATTTTAGGCTCTCTTTTGGTGCTGACCATTCTGTTCCGCCTGATTTCGAAAAAACGCGGCATTTTGCAGGCCATCGCCATTTATGCTTGTCTTTTCGTTTTCGTTTTTTCGGTCAACTTCGCCTTTTTCGAGGTCTTGCAAGACCATCAGCGCACCCGTATTGAAGTTTTGCTTGGCATGAAGGAAGATCTGAAAGGTGCGGGCTACAATGTGCATCAGTCGAAGATTGCCATCGGTTCGGGCGGACTGCTGGGCAAGGGTTTTCTGGAAGGCACTCAGACGAAATACGATTTCGTTCCCGAACAGCATACCGACTTCATTTTCTGCACGGTAGGTGAAGAAGGCGGTTTCAAGGGAACATTGGTCGTGGTGTTGCTTTATGTCGCACTTTTGGTACGGATCATTTATTTGGCCGAGCGGCAACGCTCCGATTTCGGAAGGATTTACGGCTACAGCATTGCCGGCATCATTTTCGTGCATTTCGCTATTAATATAGGTATGACCATCGGCCTGATGCCCGTCATCGGCATTCCCCTACCCTTCCTCAGCTACGGCGGTTCAAGCCTCATGGCTTTCACCATCATGCTGGCCATCTTCGTGAAATTCGATGCCAGCAGGATGAAGAACTACTGATGACTTTTTTGCCAATTTGCAGCATATTTGCCTGCTGAAATTGGGATTTTTATTACTTTTGCCATTTATAAATCGTTTTGAAAACTCATAAAACATTGCCTTTATGAAGTGTAAACTGCTGTTAATTGGATTTTTGCTTTGTGTCGCTTCCGTACTTTCGGCCCAGTCGGTCGATCCGGACAGCCTTAATTATTTGAATGAACAAGAAATCGAGGATTTGAATTCGGGCAAAGCCATCGTTGATGAATCAGCGGTGATGGAAATGCTTGAAATGGTAAGTAATATCAGTTATTTCCGCGATGTTTACCTTGATATAGACACGGCGAAAATGAACATTTACCGTTACGACAAAAACTATATTCCGTATTTCGACGACAGCATTTACATGAAACGCATCGAGGCCTTGGCGCACGAATCAACGATTCCTTTCACCTATAACAAGCATGTCAAATCGTTTATCGACCTGTATGCCAACCGCTTGCGCCAGCAGTCAAGCAAGATGTTAGGATTGTCATACGTCTATTTCCCGATGTTTGAGGAAATGCTCGACAAGTACAATCTTCCCCTCGAACTGAAATACTTGGCCATGGTTGAATCAGCCCTAAACCCGACGGCAGGCTCTAAAGCCGGTGCCAAAGGCTTGTGGCAGTTCATGTTGGGCACAGGAAAGGATTACAATCTGAAAGTCAACACTTTGGTTGATGAACGATTCGACCCTTTGAAAGAGACCGAGGCTGCCTGCCAGTATCTGCAGAGCCTTTACGCACGTTATGAAGACTGGTTTCTGGTTCTGGCGGCCTACAACTGCGGTCCAGGCAATGTGAACAAAGCCATCATGAAAGCCCGTGGCGTTCAGAATTACTGGGCCATCTGGCCTTATCTGCCCAAGGAAACACGCGGCTACGTGCCGGCTTTCATCGCCGTGGCATACGTGATGAATTACGCCACCGAACACAATATTTATCCACAGAATCCGGGCTTGCTTTTGCACGGCACCGACACCGTGACAGTTCACGATTACCTCACTTTCGACCAGCTGAACGAAATGCTTGGCGTAGCATCAGAAGATGTAAAGTTTTTCAATCCACAATACACGAAAAACATTATTCCTGCCACGAGAACCAACACTTATTCATTGCGCCTCCCGACGAAATACACCTTGCTTTTCGTTCAATTGGAGGACAGCATTTACAGCCACAAGTCGAAAGCTGAAGTGCGCGAGGAAATTGTCGAGGAAAAGGTCAAGGAGGTGAGCGAAAGCATCACACACACAGTGAAAAAAGGCGAGAGTTTAGGAAGAATTGCCAACAAATATCATGT
>JAGHSL010000330.1 GCA_018065885.1 Candidatus Limimorpha equi | reverse complement strand
TATCTGGTTGGAAGTGCAACGCGCACTACGCCGTCGAAGGCTGCATAGATGGCATCGCCTTTGTTCAGGCTGATGTCGATGCCTTTGTGCGGGCGGCGTCCTCTGTATTTGAATGTTGAGACGACAGGGCCAGGGTGAGGAATGCAGTAGCCGTGAAGGGAATCGACCAATACCAAATCGACTTCATCGGGAATGTCTTTCAACTCCACATCGCGGTAGCTGTGAACCTGGTCGGTCTCCCAATGGTCGGTGTCGAGCGTGTCGGGCAAAATGGGTTTCGTGATGTCGAAATAGGCCCATGTGAAATCATCAAACAGCAGTATTTTCTGGAATTTGTCGTCGGTGTCCAAGGTGTCGAAAGGTACGGGAATGCTGCCTTCCAATTCTTGTCCTTCTTCCTCGTCTACTGATAAGGTGTCGGGCGTCTGTGATTCAATGTAAATATATATGGTGTCGTAAATTACGGTTGCGTTTTTTTCTTTAATACGCTGGAAAAATCCTTTCTTATCTTGTGCAGTTGCGCCAATTGTGAGGAATAAGCAAATAAAAAATACTATGGTTTTCTTCATGGGTATAAATCGTGTTTATAAAGGTAAAGAACGGCAAAGATAATGAATTATTGTCTTTGACCGGAGAATTTTATTGCCCAAAATGGTGAATTAGTCGTCTGAGATTTCGCTCAACATGTCGCGATATACCGAAAAAACATTGGCTCTCGACATGTAACCCAGATATTTACGGTTTTTGACGACGGGAATGTTGTATTTTCCGGAAATCTCAAATTTTCTCACAATATTTTCCATTGGGTCATCGGGATTGATGACGTATTCGGGAATGACGGTGAAGTCGAGGATGAAGCGGTCGTAGATGTTTTGGTCGAACATAATGCTGCGGATGTCGTCCAAAAGCACATGACCGCAGAAATTGCCTCCCTTGTCGACAACAGGGAAGATGTTACGCTTTGAGGAAGCTATTATTGGAATCAGGTCGCCGAAAGTCTTGTTGGGGTCGATGCTGCTGAAATTGGTCTCAATCAACTGATTGACCGTCATCATGTTGAGTATACTCTTATCTTTGTTGTGCGTAACCTCGACACCTTCTTCAGCGATGGCATTCGTGTAAATGGAATGCTTGAAAAAAATGTGGTTGACGGCATACGACAACGTGGCGACAATCATCAGCGGCACGATGAGTGCGTAGCCGTTGGTGATTTCGGCAATGAGGAAAATGCCCGTCAGTGGGGCGTGGAGCATTCCGGCCACCAAGCCGCTCATGCCGACCAAAGCGAATTTGGCAGGGTCTAAATTGCCAATGCCTAAATAATTGATAGCCAGTGCGAAAAACAATCCCGTAAAAGCACCGATGAATAGGGCAGGGGCAAAGGTGCCACCCACGCCGCCGGCTCCGAAAGTGAAGGCTGTGGCAAAGGCTTTCAGCAGAATAGTGCCCAGAAACAACACCAAGGTAATCCAATCGATGCCTTTGAGTCGGGCCAAAAGTGGATTGCCGAAAATCGGGCTGTAATCGCCGGCAAGGGCCTTGTTGATGGCCTCGTAGCCTTCGCCGTAAAGGGCGGGGAAGAGGTAAATCAGCAGACCTAACATCGTGACACCGATGAAGAAACGTTTCCAAGGTGAATCGATGCGCTTGAATCGCTTTTCAACGCTGAAAGTCACTTTCAGGAAATAGGCCGAAATCAATCCGGCGAAAAGACCCAGACCGATGTAGAAAATGGCATTGGCGGGAATGAAGCCTTCGCTGATGGCTGTCGGGTACTCAACGGCTTGACCTAAAAGGAAATACGATGTCAGAATGGCCACAAATGATGACACGATGATGGGCACTAAGGCACCGAGCGACAAGTCGATCATCAGCACTTCGAGGGCAAAGACGACGCCTGTTATTGGGGCTTGGAAAATGGCGGCCAAGGCTGCTGCGCCTCCCATGCCGATAAGGAGCACGATTTTCTTGTAATCCAATTTGAGCAATTGCCCGATGTTGGAGCCGATGGAGGCTCCCGTCGAAACGGATGGACCTTCCAGACCTACCGAACCGCCGAAACCCACGGTTAGCGCACTGGTGAAGATGGATGACCAAGTGCTGGTGTGGCTCACTTTCCCTTTGTTTTTCGAAATGGCGTAGAGGATGCCCGGAATGCCATGCCCGACTTCCTTTTTCAGGACAAATTTGCAGAAAAGGATGGTAAGCAGGATGCCGATGGCGGGACAGATGAAATAAAGCAAATGCGAATAATTGAACTGAAAACTAAGCACAGAATCGCGTATGCCGTGGGCTAACTTCTTGATAATGACGGCTGCCAATCCGGCACAAAATCCGGTCGGGATGCTAAGTGCAATCATAAAGGCACGGTCGGAGAGTCGGCCTACGCGCCATTCGTTGAAGCGTTCAATCCATGTCTTGATTTTCTCCTTGAGCATCGTTTTGCTGTTTCAGGCCGCTAAAATAGGAAAATCAATTGTTCACTTGAACAATAAAATTCATATTTTCGCAGCGTTAAATGAAATGGATATGAAAATCGTCAGTTATAATGTCAACGGCATACGTTCTGCCATCAGTAAGGGACTGTTGCAATGGATTGAGCAATATCAGCCTGATGTGTTGTGTTTTCAGGAATTGAAGGCTACGCCCGACCAGATTCCCTTGATGGATTTCGAGATGCTGGGCTATCAGCATTTCTGGTTTCCGGCCAAAAAGAAAGGCTACAGCGGCGTGGGTATGATTTGCAAGCAAAAGCCTGATAATGTGGTGTATGGCATGGGTAATCCGCTTTATGATGATGAAGGCCGTTTCCTGCGTGCCGATTTCGGCGACTTGTCGTTGGTGAGCGTGTATCATCCTTCGGGCACCACGGGCGACGAGCGTCAGGAGTTCAAGATGCAGTGGCTTTCGTTTTTCCGCAGTTATGTCAACGAATTGCGTAAGGAACGTCCCAACCTGGTGCTGTCGGGCGACTACAACATCTGTCACGAGGCCATCGACATCAACAACCCGAAGGCGCACGTCACTTCGTCAGGTTTTTTGCCTGAGGAGCGCGAATGGTTTACTGAATTCCTTGGCGATGGCTATGTCGATAGTTTCCGCCATTTGGTGAAGGAAGCCAACCGCTACAGCTGGTGGAGCTACCGCGCCAATGCTCGCGAGAAGAACTTGGGCTGGCGCATCGACTACCATATCGTCACGGAAAGCCTTGTGAATCAAATCAAATCCGTCGACATTCTGCCCGATGTGAAGCACTCCGACCATTGCCCGATTGTTTTGGAGTTATAGTATTATCGCTTTATTATGCAGTTTCGGAAAAGGCTTCAATCTTTTGGTTGTTAGCTATTAGCTTGGCTTCGCCGCTAGTTGGGGCTGTCGCCGCAACGAACCCACGGCGAAGCCAAGTCAGAGGCCGGAAGCCAATAGCCAAAAGCAATATAAATGTAAAATACTCCTAATTCCTGACTCCAAACTCCAAACTTTTTCCTATCTTTGCCGCGAAAAACAGGAGATGGCCTAATAGTTCAAGGGATAGAACGGAAGTTTCCTAAACTTTAAATCTAGGTTCGAGTCCTAGTTGGGCTACCATGATACCCTCGTAAGTTGTTTGAAAATAGCAGTTTGCGAGGGTTTTTCTTCGGGCTTTCTGAAACATTTTTGAGTCTGCAAATAATTTTGGTGCGCTCGTTAGATTGCACTTTTTATCACGGGTTTTCTTCACTATTTGGGCCTAAAAGTTTAGGCTATAGTTTAGTTAATGATTGATTTTTCTGCTATTTTTGCACTCAAAATTTGGAATGGTGCGAAAATCGATATTGGTTTTAATGTTGACTCTTGTCAGTCAAATGATTTGGGCCAACCATTGGGAACCAGTTTCGTATCAGTTTGCCGACAACATGAATGTGATTGGCGTGATTGAAATCAACGGTCTGTTTTGCATTGCGTAGGCATGAAGAAGGTTGAGGCGTTTGATGTCGTGGGAAGGAAAGTGCTTGAAAAGGACTGCGATTCCGATTCGGTTGAAATCGGTTTTGAACAATCAGGACTTTATGTTGTTCGTGTGATTGCTGGAAATAAGGATTGGACTTGTAAAATATTGATTGAAAAATGAATCCGGTTGTAAAAAGACTTTTAAAAAGAGTTGTGGCCGTTCTGTTGCTTGTTCTGCCATTTTCTGCCATCAAAGCTCAGGACATCGATTCGCTGTATTGGAATTACCGCGAGGCGCAGCGTCAGGAAAAATTTGGTCTGGCTACGGAGCTTCTTGGCATTTTCCAGCAAAAGAACTATATGGATGCGCCTGTCGTTTTCACTCAGGAAACGGATAGGGATTATATGGATATGGTGCTGAATTTCTGTGTCGCAACGGAATGGTATGTCAACGGGAAATGTCTCCAGTCGCTTGATTTGGCACAGTCCACTTTGCCCTTGATTCCTGAGGATTCCTTGCTTTGGCAGTTCGAATTTTATTCGCTGATGGGAATGGATTATCAGTTGATAGGCGATTACGAGAATGCGCTTTCATGCTGCGAAAAAGAAATGAGGGTGCACGAAAAGCTTCATCGCGACGAATATCTTAGCATTACCCTGAATTCCCTTGCAGTGCTGAATATCCGCCTGAATTGTTTCGATATGGCTTTGACCTGTTCGAAAAACGCGGTTGAAATTGAACGTAAGCTAAACCGCCGTGACCGTCTTGCGGTTCGTCTTGGCGTTGAGGCTGATGTGCTGACATGTCTCCAGCAATACGATTCTGCATTGGCTTGCCTTGACGAAGCCGTCGCTTTGGAAACGGATTTGGGCCTTGTGCGCAAAGCTGACATCCGTAAAGTGCAGAAAGCCAAGGTGCTTTTTTTGCAGGACCACTATAATGAGGCGTACCCGATTTTGAAAGCGGCTTACGATGATTTTGAGCAGTCGGGCGATTTGTATTACATGGCTGTCGCCTTGGTCGGCCTTGGCGATGTGGAGGAAAAGATGAATCAGCGTGACAGTGCGATGCAGCATTATAAGGAGGCGGAAAGGATTTTCCGTGATAATGGCATTAGGTCGGCACTTCCTGATTTGCTTGAACGTGTTGGTAATCTTGCGGTTAAGATGGGTGATTATGAGAACGCCTATCGGTGTATGAAACAGTATCAGTCGGATAAGGACAGCATCGCTTCGCATGAGATGGAACTGA